>DATHWA010000415.1:0-3806 GCA_035461025.1 Gillisia sp.
GGGACTCTTACGACTCTATTGAAGAAATTTGGCCTGATTATCCTACAGATGAGGATTACCTCTGGAATGAGGATGAATATTAAAAAACATGACGCAGGATAAAGTAAAAAGGTCTCAAATTTGAGGCTTTTTTTTTGCGTACATTTGAACCGTATAAAACACAAAAAACTATGAGTTTTTTAGATTCCGTATTAAAAGTATTCGTTGGCGATAAATCCAAGAAGGACGTCAAGGAAATACAACCCATTGTGGAAAAAATAAAAGCCCTTGAAAAGGAATTCGAGGCCCTTTCCCTGGATGAACTTCGCGAGAAGACCCGCACTTTCAAAAAGAAGATCTCTGATGCCACCGCAGATGTAAGAAAACAAATAGAGGATCTTAATAAGGAAGCAGACGCATCTGACGATATTACGAGGAATGAGGACATTTATGCAGAAATAGATGGTCTAAAAGATACTATGTATGGGATTTCCCAGGACGTTCTCAATGAGATCCTTCCGGAAGCCTTTGCTACTATAAAAGAAACTGCCAAGAGGTTTTTCCATAATCCAAAACTTAAAGTTACCGCGAGTACTTTTGACCGTGAGATCTCTGCAGAGAAAGCTTATGTGGAATTGGATGGAGATCACGCCATTTGGAGCAACTCCTGGGATGCAGCCGGAAAACCGGTAACCTGGGATATGATTCATTATGATGTACAGCTCATTGGTGGTGTGGCAATGCACCAGGGAAAGATCGCAGAAATGCAAACCGGGGAAGGTAAAACCCTTGTGGCAACCCTGCCTATGTACCTCAACGCCCTGTCTGGAAATGGAGTACACCTTATTACAGTAAACGACTACCTTGCAAAGCGTGACAGCGCCTGGATGGCCCCAATATTTGAATTTCACGGTTTAACCGTAGACTGTATAGATTATCATAGGCCAAACTCTGCAGCGAGAAGAAAAGCTTATAATGCAGATATTACGTACGGGACTAATAATGAATTTGGTTTTGACTACCTGCGTGACAACATGTCCCACGCCCCGGATGATCTTGTACAGCGTCCTCACAACTACGCAATCGTGGATGAGGTGGATTCGGTTTTAATTGATGATGCACGTACGCCGCTTATTATTTCGGGTCCTATCCCAAAAGGGGATATTCACGAGTTCGAGGTACTTAAACCCAATATCGCCAACCTTGTAGAGGTACAAAGACAACACCTTACAAAGATCCTTGCTGAAGCTAAGAAGCTTATTGCAGCGGGGAACACTGAAGAAGGCGGGCTTCAGCTCTTAAGAGTATATCGTGGACTTCCGAAGAATAAAGCCCTTATCAAATTCCTTAGTGAGGAAGGTATTCGCCAATTGCTTCAGAAGACGGAGAACAAATACATGGCAGATAACAACCGGGAGATGCCAATGGTAGATGAGGAGTTGTATTTTGTTATTGAAGAAAAGAACAACCAAATTGACCTTACAGATAAGGGGATAGAACATCTTTCCGGAAAAGATGACCCGGATTTCTTCGTAATGCCGGAGATTGGAATGGAGATTGCCAAGATCGAAAAACTTGGTTTGTCCACAGAAGAGGAAGCCGAAAAAAAGGAAGACCTTTTCCGTGATTACAGCGTCAAGAGTGAACGTATCCATACAATGCGCCAGTTGCTAAAAGCCTACACCCTGTTTGAGAAAGACACGGAGTATGTGGTGATGGAGAACAAAGTGAAGATCGTAGATGAGCAAACGGGACGTATTATGGAAGGTCGTCGTTACAGCGATGGTCTGCATCAGGCTATTGAAGCAAAGGAAAATGTAAAGATCGAGGATGCCACGCAGACGTTTGCTACCATTACACTTCAGAATTACTTCAGGATGTATCGCAAACTGTCCGGGATGACAGGTACAGCGGTCACAGAGGCAGGAGAATTCTGGGAGATCTATAAAATGGATGTGGTAGAGATTCCTACCAATCGTCCAATTGCCCGTCACGATAAAGAAGATTTGGTTTATAAGACCAAGCGGGAAAAATTCAATGCTGTTATCGAACAGGTAACAGAACTTTCCAGAGCAGGAAGGCCGGTACTTATTGGTACCACCTCTGTAGAAATTTCGGAATTATTAAGCCGAATGCTTACCCTGCGTAAGGTTCCGCATAACGTTTTGAACGCGAAACTCCATAAAAAGGAGGCTGATATTGTTGCCGAAGCAGGTAACTCCGGAATTGTGACCATAGCTACCAACATGGCAGGTCGTGGTACAGATATTAAATTGAGTAAGGAAGTTAAGGATGCAGGCGGTTTGGCCATTATAGGTACAGAACGCCACGATTCGAGACGTGTGGACAGGCAGTTGCGTGGACGTGCTGGACGACAGGGAGATCCGGGTAGTTCGCAGTTCTATGTATCTCTTGAAGATAACTTAATGCGTTTATTTGGATCTGAAAGGATCGCAAAATTAATGGACCGTATGGGTCTTGAAGAAGGAGAAGTGATCCAGCATTCAATGATCTCCAAGTCCATCGAGCGTGCTCAGAAAAAAGTAGAAGAAAACAACTTTGGGGTACGTAAGAGATTACTGGAATATGATGATGTAATGAACGCCCAGAGGGAGGTAATCTATAAACGTCGTTACCACGCATTGTTTGGCGACCGTCTTAAGGTAGATATCGCCAATATGATCTTTGATACTGCTGAAAGTATTACGGAAACCAACAAGCTGGCCCAGGACTACAAAAACTTTGAATTTGAGCTTATAAGATACTTCTCAATGAGCTCCCCGGTTACTGAAGATGAGTTTGCAAAAATGGATGTGCAGAAGATCGCCGGAGAAGTTTATAAGTCGGCTTTTGAGCATTATCATTCAAAAATGGATCGTACTGCTAAGACTGCTTATCCTATCATCAAGCAGGTATTTGAGGATGAATCCAATAATTTTGAACGCATCGCAGTTCCTTTTACAGATGGCACAAAGAGCTTACAGGTAGTAACAAACCTTGAGAAAGCCTATGAGACCGAAGGAAAGCAGCTTACCAAAGATTTCGAAAAGAATATTACCCTTGCAATAATTGATGAATCCTGGAAAACGCATTTGCGTAAGATGGATGAATTGAAGCAGAGTGTACAGCTGGCTGTTCACGAACAAAAAGATCCTCTCCTTATTTACAAATTCGAGGCATTTGAGTTATTCAAGGTAATGATAGACCTGGTAAACAAAGATGTGATCTCATTTCTTTTCAAAGGAGAGATCCCTGAAGGAAATGTTCAGAATATAAGTGAAGCGAAACAAACCAAACGTAAGGAAAAAGTAGAGACTACCAAGGAGGAGATCCCTAATATGGATGAGCGCGCAGCGCAAAGCCGTGCCGTTGGACAGAGAACACAGCAACGTCCTCAGGTAACTGAAACTATTGTAAGGGAACATGCCAAGATTGGCAGAAATGATAAAGTCACCATTAAAAATGTGATGAGCGGGGAAAGCAAAAGCATGAAATACAAACAGGCAATTCCGCTTATAGAAAAAGGAGATTGGGTTTTAACCGGAAGTCAGTCCTAATAAAATCTCAATTTCAACTATCAAAGATCCCGGCCACTCGCCGGGATTTTTTATGTGATAACCTCAATTTTTTACCTACAGCCTCCTCTTCCATTTATTCAATTGTAAGATTCACCGACCCCACTGACAACTCAACAGTTAATTTTTCCTACTTTTATCTTTTAATCCTAACCAATCATGAAAAACTTTAGCATTGAACTAAAATGGGGTATTATTTTCACGATTTCTGGAATTCTATGGGTCTGGATAGAAGTTTTATTCGGTCTCCAC
>DATHWA010000416.1:0-3064 GCA_035461025.1 Gillisia sp.
AGTGATGGAAACTCCAAAATGGGAAACCACTATAAACAAAACTTCACTTGAACAGGGAGAAGAAATAATTCTGCGCTTTGAAGCCCAAATTCCACAGGACTGGTATATGTATTCCAGTGATTTCGATCCTGAAGTGGGTCCAATGGTCACAGAATTTATTTTTATCGAAAGCGATAAATTTGAACTGGTTGGCGAAATTGAACCTGTTGGACAGAAGAAAAAATATGACGATCTCTGGGAAGGTGAATACACTTATTTTACGGAAACAGCCGTATTTCAACAGGTTGTTCGGATAAAAGGAACTTCTCCTGTATTTCAGGGAAGTATATCCTACCAGATCTGTTCCGACGTAAGCGGACAATGCATCCCGTTTGAATCGGATTTCTCCTTCAATAATTCAGGGTCAGTTAATTCTGTGGGAGAAAATGAAAATACCGTTTCTATTAATTCCCGGAATGACCTGCCATTTTCATCAGAAGGAGAAACCTTAAAAAAGACTAATGATAAGGAGGTCAACTCAAATGAAATTCCATTGGTTGAGCTTGTACCTTTTGAAAATTCCTTCAAAAAAGAAGTTGATGACAATCAAAAAGGCTGGACCGGGCTTTTAACTTTCTTTCTAATCTCCTTTGGTGCCGGACTGGCAGCATTATTAACTCCTTGCGTGTTTCCTATGATTCCAATGACGGTCACTTATTTTACCAAATCCGGCACAGACCGTAAAAAGGGAAGGATGAACGCTTTTATCTATGGGATATTCATTGTTGGTATTTATACGGTCATAGGAATTATATTTTCACTGATATTTGGTGCGGGTTTCGCTAATTTCCTAAGTACCCACTGGCTTCCAAATCTTTTATTCTTTGCTGTATTTCTGGCATTCGCGTTATCATTTTTTGGATTATTTGAAATAAGGTTACCCAATAAATTTGTGAATAAAATCGACCAACAGGCAGACAGGGGAGGATTCATGGGCATTTTCTTTATGGCCTTTACCCTGGTTTTGGTTGGATTCAGTTGTACAGGACCTATTGCTGGGACTATTCTGCTTCAGGCGGCTAATGGAGATACGTTGATGCCCCTTATTGGAATGCTGGGTTTTTCTATTGCTTTCGCTATTCCCTTTACACTTTTTGCTATTTTCCCAGGTTGGCTGAGCTCACTTCCTAAAAGTGGAGGTTGGTTAAATACGGTTAAGGTAGTTTTGGGTTTTTTGGAACTTGCATTGGCACTAAAATTCTTAAGTATAGTAGATCAGGTTTATCACTGGAATATTCTGGATAGAGAAATTTACCTTGCCCTATGGATCGTGATCTTTTCACTTTTAGGCTTTTACTTATTAGGTAAGATTGTTTTTCCTCACGAAAAGAAAATTGACAGTATTTCCATCCCCAGATTGATGAGCTCAGTTCTTGTTTTCAGTTTTGTGCTTTACCTTATACCCGGTATCCTAGGGGCTCCTTTAAAAGCCATGTCGGGATATTTGCCACCTATGAGCTCTCAGGATTTTAACATGGTTAATAATTCCGGAATTAGTTCTGAAAGTACAGGTATTTCAGATTCTTGTGGAAAACCAAACCATGGGGAATTCCTAAAACTTCCTCATGGAATTCAGGGATTCTTTGATTACGAAGAAGCTTTGGCTTGCGCAAAAAAACAGGATAAACCATTGTTCATTGATTTTACCGGTCATGGATGTGTCAATTGCCGCGAAATGGAGGCCAATGTATGGAGCGATCCTGAAGTGTTAAAAAGGTTGAAGGAGGATTATTTAGTTGTAGCCCTTTATGTAGATGAAAAAACTGAATTGCCTGAAAGTGAATGGTATGTTTCCGGTTACGACAATAAGGTAAAGAAGACCATTGGAAAACAAAACCTCGATTTTATGATCCAAAAGCTGAATGCAAATGCCCAGCCGTATTATACTTTAATTGGTGAAAAAGGAGAGCTGTTAGCCGCGCCAAAGAGTTACGACCTGAATATTGGGGAGTTTGTTTCATTTTTAGATCAGGGAATAGAACAATATAGAAACAGTAAGGTAAATAATGAGCAAAAGGAGATTTAATAAACGGTAAGTTTAGGTTCACGAAGAGAAGTGCCTCAAGGTTGCCTTAAGCAATGCTTCTTAGTATGCAACTTGGCTTTGAAAAAAAGCCTAACGAAAAGCACTTGCCTTGTAACAGGCAGATATCTACCGTACCGTGAACGGAACTACGTTTAGAGAAAAACAATTCAAAAGCTTGCTAAATTTTAAAAATTTTTACCAGCTTTTAATTATAAGAAATAATTTTAAAGAACGCTTAAAAAGCACTATATGATGAAAACAAGCAGTATAAAAAGAAATTTAAATGGAATAATGGTCCTTTCTATTTTTACTTCCTGCGTTAGCGGGATAACAACCACATCTCCTAAAATCGGAGAAACACAATCTATTACCATCCTGCATACCAACGACATCCACGGGAATTATATGCCATTTCAAACCACCCTGGGCAGTGCAACCTCCCAGACCGGTGATTCGGAGAGGGATAATCTTATTACCTTTGAAAAAGAGGCCGAAATTGGAGGTTTTGCAGTATTGGCTACCGCAGTGAAGGAAATGAGAAATTCCCGGGGTGACGACAATGTTTTATTACTGGATTCCGGCGACACCTTTAGCGACGATCTCCTGGGAAATTTAACCGAAGGGGAAGCGATAATTACAATGATGAAAAAACTGGGATATGACTATTTATCCCTTGGTAATCATGATTTCGATTACGGCAGAGAACGCACTGAAGAGCTGATGAAAATTGCGGGATTTCCTTTTGGAGCAGCCAATATAACAGACACCCGAACCGGAAAAAGCATTTTCAATAATCCTTACATTGTAAAGAAAATAGGAGGGACCAGGATAGGAATTCTTTCATTGGCCTATCACAATACAAATCTTACCGGTAACAGTGACAATATGGAAGATCTTCAGTTTCGTCGCGGGAGTGAAGTAATACGTGAATATTTACCGGAGCTTAAGAAAGAGGCCGATATAATCGTTCTTCTTTCCCACCAGGGTACTGCTGTGGAC
>DATHWA010000417.1:0-8507 GCA_035461025.1 Gillisia sp.
CATCTTCAGATAGTTTATGGCCGGTCATTAAGATGCAATAACTTTGTTCTGCCCCACGCCCAACACGGCCCCGTAGCTGGTGAAGCTGTGAAAGCCCGAACCGCTCTGCGCTCTCAATGATCATAACACTCGCATTGGGAACATTTACACCCACCTCTATAACAGTAGTAGCTACCATAATATGGGTTTCGCCATTTACAAACCTTTGCATTTCATAATCCTTATCGGCCGGTTTCATTTGCCCGTGAACAATGGAAATTTGAAAATCTGGCATTGGAAATTCCCTCACGATACTTTCGTAACCATCCATAAGATCTTTATAATCCATGGTGGCCGATTCCTGGATGAGGGGATAAACGATATAAACCTGTCTTCCTTTTTGGATCTCATCCCGTAAAAATTTGAAAACTTTTAGCCTGTTGCTATCATACCTGTGAACGGTTTTTATCTCCTGTCTTCCCGGAGGTAATTCATCGATCACAGAGACATCCAGATCGCCATATAAACTCATCGCCAAAGTTCGCGGAATAGGGGTGGCGGTCATCACCAAAATGTGTGGTGGAAGAACATTTTTTTTCCACAATTTTGCCCTTTGCGCAACTCCAAATCTATGCTGCTCATCTATAATTGCAAGCCCCAAATTTTTGAATTTCACCTTGTCCTCCAGCAACGCATGCGTACCGATTAGGATATCAATTTCCCCATTTTCAAGTTTTTCATGAATCTCCCGTCTCTTTGAAGTTTTTGTTGAACCAGTTAAAAGAAAGATACTGATTTCTAATTCTTTACATAAATCAAAAAGCCCCTGGTAGTGTTGGACTGACAAAATTTCAGTCGGGGCCATTAGACAGGCCTGGAAACCGTTGTCAAGTGCGATGAGCATTGACATGAGCGCCACAATTGTCTTGCCGGAGCCTACATCTCCCTGAAGAAGCCTGTTCATTTGCGCGCCGCTGCCCAAATCGCTCCTAATTTCTTTGATCACCCTCTTCTGTGCCCCTGTTAAATTGAAGGGTAAATGATCCCGGTAAAACTCAGAAAAGTTGGTTCCTATTTGTTCAAAAACAAAACCTTTTATTCGCTTTTTCTGAAGCATATTTTTCACAAGAAGCTGCAACTGGATGTAAAATAATTCTTCAAATTTTAACCTGAATTGTGCCCTTGAAAGTAGCTCTGCGCTTTCCGGAAAATGAATATTAAAAAGTGCTTTTGCTCGCGAAATTAATTTTAATTCCCCCTTTATTTCTTCGCTTAAAGTGTCATAGAATTTCCCTCCCGTTTCAATAAAAAGTTGCTGCATCAGTTTATTGATCACCCGGTTTGTAATTCCGGCTTTTGCCAATTTATCGGTTGAAGGGTAAATTGGCTGCATCGCGGTTCGCAGGCTTTTTTCATGTTCCTCGAGCAATTCCATTTCCGGATGCGGCATACTGAAGGTACCATTGAACCAGTTCACCTTTCCGAAGATAACATAAGGGGTATTAAGCTTAATACTTTCTCTAACCCATTTCTGCCCCCTGAACCAAACAAGCTCCATCTTACCGGTATCATCGATAAACTCTGCAACCAGCCGCTTGCCCTTTTTTTGCTCCACCGTTTTAAGGTGAACGATCTTTCCTATTACCTGTACTTCAGCCGAGTTTTGCTGAAGGTCCTTCACTTTATAATACCGGGTTTTGTCCAGGTAGCGGTTGGGGAAAAGATGAATAAGATCCTGGTAGGTATGAATACCCAACTCCTTCCGAAGCAGGTCGGCACGGTTTGGACCCACTCCTTTAAGATAATCGATAGGAGTTTGCAACAAATTGTGTGCATTCATAGGCCGAAGATATTAAAAACCTTTTTTATTATGATCTTCCATTATTAAAATCCCCCGCAAACCGTAAACGTATGGAGTGATTATAAAAATATTGGGGATATGACCCTCATCAGCATAGTTATAAGTAGGTTTTTGTAATTTGCAGCATATATCAAGAATATTAAATGAAATTCCTTATTAATTTTTTCTTTCTGCTTTCCTGCTCTGTCGCTATTGCCCAGGAGACGGAATTGAAGCAAACAGATTATATTGACTTTACAGAGGTGGAAGCTGAGGTTTCCATTCACCCCAGGGCAGGCGCGATAGAAGGAACCGCCAAATATAAGTTTGAGGTATTACGGGATATAGATTCAGTTTATATTGATGCCCGGAATATGGATTTCAGCCTGGTAGAGCTAAACGGAAAAAAAGTTCCTTACTCTAATACGGGTTCCAGGTTGTGGATCAAAAATAGCTTCAAACCTTCAGCAGACAACAACATCCGGTTGCTGTACAACGCAAAGCCCCGGCAGGCGATGTATTTTATTAATTGGAATATCGAGGAAAATGTGAAAGCTTCCCGCCAGGTTTGGACGCAAGGGCAGGGGCGGTACACATCGCATTGGCTTCCAAGTTTCGATAACATGGAAGAAAAGGCAGTATTTTCTCTGAAAATTAATTTTAAAGAAGGTTATGAGGTGATCTCAAATGGATTGCTTCAGGAGAAAAGGAGCCTTAACGATAGTATTGAGCAATGGCATTATGCGATGCAAAACCCAATGAGTAGTTATCTTTTGGCAATTGCAATTGGGGAATATGAAAAGGAAACGATGACCAGCTCCTCCGGGGTGGAGATCATTAATTACTTTGAAGCGGGGGACAGGGCTAAAGTGGAGCCTACATACAGGCACACAGTTGAGATCTTTGATTTTTTTGAAAAGCAAACCGGGGTGTCTTTTCCGTGGCAGAATTATAAGCAGGTGCCGGTGCAGGACTTTTTGTATTCCGGAATGGAGAATACCGGCGCTACAATTTTTTCTGATGCCCTGGTGGTAGACGAAATAGGTTTTAATGATCAAAACTATGTAAATGTCAACGCCCATGAGTTGGCGCACCAGTGGTTTGGGAATATGGTAACTGCCAAATCCAATGAGCATCACTGGTTACAGGAAGGGTTCGCTACTTTTTTTGCGCTTTTAGCCGAAAAAGAGATCCTGGGGGAGGATCATTATTACTGGAAGCTTTTCCAGAGTGCCGAAGAATTAAAAACCTTAAGTGATCAGGGAAAAGGGGAGATGCTGGTATCCTCCCGTGGAAGCTCTCTTACCTATTATCAAAAAGGAGCGTGGGCTTTGCATATGCTTCAGGAAGAAATAGGCGTAGTGGCCTTTAAAACGGCCGTAACAAACTTCCTGAAGAAGTTTGCATATAGCTCTGCCACCACAGAAGATTTTCTTATAGAAGCACGAGCTGCCTACGGCAGCGACCTACAGGAGTTTGAAAGTGACTGGCTATTGCAGTCTGCTTTTCAAAGCACTGCTGCCCTGGAGTCTCTTAAAAAGTCTAATTTCATTAGAGAATATATGGAAATAGCAGCCTTGAGGGAGGTGCCATTTGATTCCAAAAAAGATATCCTAAGCCGCGCATTGGACTTTCCGGTAAACGATTATATAGGTCAGGAGGTTGTGTACCAATTAAACGGAGATAACGGTGAGGAGGTTATGAATTTGTACAGGAAGGCCTTTAAATCTGGTAACCTTTATGTAAGACAGGCAATAGCCGTAAGCACAGAAATAGTTCCGGAAGAATTAAAAGCAGAATTTATTTCCCTGTTGGAGGACAGGTCTTATATCACGATTGAAAATGCACTATTAAACCTCTGGCTAACTTATCCTGAAGAAGCCGGAAGATGGCTGGAAGCTACCCGGGATATTGAAGGATTGTCAAATAGGAATGTGGAATTGTTATGGCTAGTGATCAATCTTGTTTCCCCACAGGTGGAACCCGAAAAAACATCGCAGTATTTTGAAAAACTCTCCGGCTACACCCGCAGCAATTATTCTTTTGAAATAAGACAAAATGCTTTTGGTTACCTGTACCAAATAAATACTTTCAGCGATCAAAATTTGCGGGACTTATTGCAGGCAGGACAACACCATAACATACGATTCCGGGATTTTTCAAGAAAGTTGTTGGAAACCTTGCTTCAGGATGAGAAGTATCGGGAGAAATACGTAGATTTAAGTGAGGACCTTTCATCAGAAAACAGGGAGTTTTTAAATACGAGATTGAAATTACAAACACCGGTGAGGTAATTTTCCCGGAGCTTGGAGTGGTTGTTGATCAATTTTCAGCAAATTTAAAATTTAAACAGGAATGCGGGCATTGGTAATTTCAGGAGGGGGAAGTAAAGGAGCCTTTGCAGGCGGGGTTGCACAGTACCTCATTGAAGAAAAAGGTAAAAAATACGATATCTATCTAGGGACGTCCACCGGTAGCCTGTTGATACCACATCTTGCCGACGGGAATATTGAAAAAGTCTACGACATTTATACCAATGTTACCCAGCGCAAGATTTTCAATGTGAATCCCTTTAATGTCAAAAAGAAGGATGGGCGGGAATACGTTACCATAAACTATCTTAATACGCTGTGGCAGTTCCTTAAACAAAAGAGAACTTTTGGGGAAAGCAGAAACCTTCACAAAGAGATTAAAAAACATTTTTCTCCGGAAAATTTTGAATCTGTAAGGGAGAAAACAAAGGATGTTGTGGTTACTGTTTCCAATCTTTCTAAAAACCGCGTGGAATATAAGTCTATTCGGGAATTTGATTATGATGATTTTTGCGACTGGATATGGATTAGCTGTAATTATATTCCCTTTATGAGTTTGGCGACTAAAGACGGCTATGAATATGCAGATGGCGGCCTGGGCTGTGTTGTTCCTATTAGGGAGGCCATTAAGAGGGGAGCCAAAGAGGTGGATGCAATTATTCTCGAGGCAGAAAATATGGAGCATCATAAAGTCCTGGGAAAAAATCCCTTTTCCCTTATGATCAATCTTTTCGGATTTTTACTGGATCAGGTGGAATACCACGATGTTGTGGAAGGTAAACTGGCCGCACTTAACAAAAAAGTGAAGCTCACCACTTATTATACCCCGGTGCAGTTAACAGAGAATTCTTTGGTTTTTAATAAAGATGCTATGAAATCCTGGTGGCAGCAGGGATTTGATTATGCCAAAGAAAAAGACCTGGAGAACAAGGAGTCCAAAAAATTCTGGCGTAGCTTTTTTTAAATAGTATTACGGACTTCCTTTTTAATAAAATCCAGGGCGGCATCTGTAGGTGCGGCCTGGTCTATTAAGTTTGTAAGCAGGATCTCCCTAAGTTTTTCTGCAGTTTCTACCTCCTCTTTTTTCCCCGCCTTGCGTATCATCCCTATTGTAGCATTTTTTGCTGTTTTGATCACATTCCAGCACTCTCCGGAAAGGTAGATCTGTTGTGCCAGGTTGTGTTCAAATTCCATGTCTATAGAATGAGTTAGCGTAGTTTCATAGCTTTCCTTACTGTGGGAATCTGGTTTTACCCTTAAAAGCAAATTTCCCAGGGAAATACGCTCCAGGAAAAGAGCCATGCGCTCATATGCCTGTAGTTTTAAAGGGAGGGCAGTTTTTTGATTTTCCTGTCTTATAAGAAAACGCCTGCGTTTATCTTCATTTGCAATATGCATTTTAAAAAAATAGTAGGAAACCAAACCAACAATTACAGCCGGCAATAGGTAAAAGAACAGTTGTAGAAAACTTTCGTTTGTCATAAAACGCAAAAGTGATTAATTAAAAACGCCCATTCACGAATTTCTCTAAGGAATATGTGATGGTTATATTAGCTACAAAAGTAATCAATCCATATTTAAATAATCCAGTGCCAGCTGGGACATCACTTTTACACCCAGCTTAAGTCCGCTTTCATCAATGAAAAAATCCGGAGTGTGATGTGGGGCGGTTTCAGTGGAGTCCAGTGGCTGCCCTCCGAGAAAAAAGTAGAAGCCGGGAATTTTCTCCTGGAAAAATGAGAAATCCTCTCCTCCTGTAGTTGCTTTTTGCAACTCCACCTTGTCCTGACCGGCTACTTTTTGAAGGGAGGGAAGCATTTTGGCAGTGAGTTCCGGATCGTTATAGGTAATTGCTGTATTATTCTGAAATTCAATAGTAGCCTTACCACCATATGCTTCGGCTATTGCAGGGACCATTTCATTCATTCTTCGAAGTATCAATTCCTTCATTGCAGGATCCAGAGTTCTTACGGTTCCAATCATTTCAGCAGTTTCAGGAATTATATTGAATCTTACTCCGCTGCTTATCTTTCCTATAGTAATCACGGCAGCTCCGTCCACAAGCTTGGATTCCCTGCTTATGATGGTTTGCAGGCCATCAATGATCTTTGCTGAAATTAAAATAGGATCTGTTCCGCTCCAGGGCGCAGAACCGTGGGTGCCTTTACCCTCAACATTGATAACAAAACGTTCTACAGCTGCCATCGTACCTTCGGGTTTATAACGAATTGTTCCCACAGGAGTGGCAGAATTGATGTGCAGGCCAAAAATGGCATCAACATCGGGGTTTTCCAGGACACCTTCTTTGATCATAACTGAAGCTCCTCCCTCTTCTCCCGGAGGCGGACCTTCCTCTGCCGGTTGAAAAATAAACTTGACAGTGCCATTGATCTTGTCCTTGTTGTTTGACAGGATCTGTGCTACGCCCATAAGGATTGCGGTATGAGTATCGTGGCCGCAGGCGTGCATCACCCCGGTTTTAGTCCCCATAAATTCTGTGGTAACGCTAGATTTAAATGGGAGGTCATTTCGCTCGGTTACGGGAAGGGCATCAATATCTGCCCGCAATGCCACTACTTTTCCCGGGTTGTCTCCTTTAAGAATACCTACAACCCCTGTCTTTGCAATTCCGGTTTGTACTTCCATACCCAGACTTTCCAAATGGGCTGCGATCTTTTTGGCTGTTTCAAATTCCCGGTTGGATAATTCCGGATTCTGGTGGAAATCCCTGCGCCAATCTATGACCTGTTGTTCAAGTTCTTCAGCTGCAGTATTAATTGCCGGTTCAATTTCCTGCCCTGCGATAGAACCGGAAAAAAATAAAGTGGAAAAAGTAAGGAAGGTGGTAAAAATTTTATTTATCATAATTCAATTTCTAAATGCGGCACATTTATATTCAGCAGCAGGTTTATTTCCCGCCAGGCAGTGGCTCAATCAGCTTACATAAAAATCTGCATCTAAATATATTTAAAAAAACCTGGCTTTGTCTACAGTCGGGATGATTTTGTTTAAAAGTAACCTTGCTGCAGGTTTTAATCTAAACCTAATTTTGGTTAAATTCACGCCCTAAAAGAAAGAAGGAATTGGAATCTTATTTAGCTGAATTAAATGACGCCCAGAGGGCACCGGTGCTGCAAAAAGACGGGGCAATGATAGTAATTGCCGGTGCGGGCTCCGGTAAAACCAGGGTGCTTACATACAGGATCGCTTACCTTATGAGCAAGGGTGTAGATCCTTTTAATATTTTGTCCCTAACATTTACCAATAAGGCGGCAAGGGAGATGAAGAAGCGTATTGCCCAGATAGTAGGAAGCAGCGAGGCTAAGAATCTCTGGATGGGTACTTTTCACTCCATCTTTGCAAAAATGCTTCGGTTTGAGGCAGATAAACTTGGTTACCCTTCCAATTTTACTATTTATGATACTCAGGATTCTCAACGACTTATTAGTGCCATAATTAAGGAAATGGGGCTGGATAAAGACGTGTATAAATACAAACAGGTTTATTCCAGGATCTCTTCATATAAAAACAGCCTTATCACGGTAAAGGCATATTTTCAAAACCCCGAATTGATCGAGGCAGATGCGATGTCCAAGAAACCCAGGATGGGAGACATCTACAAAAATTATGTGGACCGCTGCTTTAAAGCCGGGGCAATGGATTTTGATGATCTTTTGCTGAAGACCAATGAGTTGTTAAACCGTTTTCCGGAGGTGTTGCAAAAATATCAGAACAGGTTTAGATATATACTTGTTGATGAGTACCAGGATACTAACCACAGCCAGTACCTCATTGTAAAGGCATTATCAGATAAATTTCAGAATATATGCGTGGTAGGGGATGATGCTCAAAGTATCTATGCCTTTAGGGGAGCGAACATCAACAACATTCTCAACTTTCAGAAAGATTATGACAATGTACAATTGTACAGGCTGGAACAGAATTATCGTTCCACCAACAACATTGTACAGGCGGCAAATTCCATCATTGATAAGAATAAGACCAAACTGGAAAAAGTCGTTTGGACTGCCAATGATGACGGACCCAAGATCGTGGTAAACCGATTGTTGACAGATGGTGAGGAAGGCAGGTTCGTTGCCAGTTCTATCTTTGAGAACAAAATGCAGAATCAGCTCGACAATGGTAGTTTTGCCATTTTATATAGGACCAATGCCCAGAGTAGAGCGATGGAGGATGCTTTGAGAAAAAGGGAGATCCCTTACAGGATTTATGGAGGTCTATCCTTTTATCAGCGTAAGGAGATCAAGGATGTTCTTTCCTACTTGCGCCTGTTGGTAAATCCAAACGATGAAGAAGCTTTAAAACGCGTGATCAATTACCCTGCAAGGGGAATAGGAAGCACAACCATTGACAAG
>DATHWA010000418.1:0-33683 GCA_035461025.1 Gillisia sp.
GAAGTTAAGAAGGGTACTGGAAAAGTCACTGTACCTGAAGGAACGAACATCGTGTGGGATCTGGAAACAAAAACTACAAATGAAGTGGTGTTCGTTACCAATGATTCCCTGCAACAATTTAACAGGGAAGGAGATAACTTCAGTTTTTCATCTGCCTTTTTCAGCAATACCAATTACCAGGTGAAAACTTCAAATGAGAATTTGAAAGACTACGAAACTCTGGATTATTCAGTAACAGTTATTAAGGATCAGTTTCCGGAAATTGAGGTACAGCATCAAAGGGATACTATCACCAATGAGGAAATATATTTCTTCGGAAAAGTAAGTGATGACTATGCAGTATCACGGCTTAACCTGGTTTATTATAAAAACCTGGAAGGGGAGAAGGCTGCCATTATTGAAAGTATCCCGGTTAGCAGAGAAGTGTATCATGAGTTTTTTTACAGCTTTCCGGGAGAAATTGTATTGGAAAAGGGAGCGGATTACAGCATCTTTTTCGAGGTTTTCGACAATGATGGTGTGAATGGCGCCAAGCGTTCCCAAAGTGAAGTTTTTGGTTACAGGGAAAAGGCTATGGACGAAATACGGGAAGAAAAGATTAAGCAACAGGGGGAATCCATAAATAACCTTTCCCAAAGTCTGGAAAAAATGCAGCTTTCAGAAAAAGAACTGGAAGAGCTGTCCCGGCTTCAAAAAGAGAAGGAACAATTAAATTTTAATGACCGTAAAAGGCTGGAGAATTTTCTCGAAAGACAGAAAAGTCAGAACGAGATGATGAAGAACTATTCTGAAAAATTAAAGGAAAGTTTGGAGCAGGAAGGAGGAGAGGATACAGGAGAATTTAAGAAAGAGCTGGATGAGAGGCTAAAGCGGAATGAAGAAAGGTTGCAGGATAATGAAGAATTGCTGAAGGAATTGCAGGAATATTCAGACAAAATCAGCAGGGAAGAACTTAGCCAAAAATTGGAACAACTTTCAAAGCAAAATACCAATGAGCAAAAAAGTTTAGAGCAATTGCTGGAGCTTACCAAACGGTATTATGTGCAGGAAAAAACCAATAAAATTGCCAGGGATCTTATAGAACTTGGAGAGAGGCAAGAAGCGATTACGGAAAATGATTCGGCTAATACAGCAGAGCAACAAGAGCAGTTCAATGAAAAATTTGAGGAGCTTCAGGAAAAACTGGAGGATGTTGAAAAGGAAAATGCCGGGCTTAAAAAACCCTATGATCTGGATCGGGAGCCGGATGATGAAAATGAAATAAAGGAAAAACAGGAAAGCGCGGGAGAAAAGCTGAAAGAGGAAAATAAGAGCGGAGCCAAACAAGACCAGAAAAAGGCAGGGGAGATGATGAAGAAAATGGGGGAGAAAATGAAGCAGGCTCAAATGAGTGCACAGGGGGAGCAGTTAAATGCGAATATTGAAAGCCTGCGACAAATTTTAAGCAACCTTATGGTCTTTTCTTTTGAACAGGAAGAGTTATTGCTGGAGTTCCGGAAACTTAGACGCAATGATGCTTCTTATGCCGGAGCTTTAAGAAAGCAGCACGTATTAAAGGAACATTTCCAGCATGTAGATGATAGTCTCTTTGCGCTTGCGGTGAACAATCCTATGATCTCTGAAAAGATCACTTCCAAACTCACCGATATTGAATTTGATATTGATAAATCCCTTGAACGTCTTGCACAAAATGAAATCCCGCAGGGCACCGCCAGTCAGCAATATGTGATGACCGGTACCAATGAGCTTGCCTTTATGTTAAGTGAAGTACTGGGTAATATGCAGGAAATGGCCAACCCGAGTATGTCACCGGGGAGTGGGGGAGAGGAGAAGCAATTAAGCGATATCATTATGACCCAGGAAGAGCTGAACGAACAAATGCGGGAAGGTGTTAGTGAACAGGAAAGTCAGCAGGGCGAAGAAGGTGAGGAAGGAGAAGAATCTGGTAAGCAAGAAAACGGTAACGATGGACAGGAAGGATCTGTACAACAAAGTGAAGAGATGAGCGGCAGGTTATTCGAGATCTTTAAACAACAGCAGCTTTTAAAACAACAGTTACAAGACAGATTAAGGGAAGCTGGTCATGATTTGCGCAGGGAAGAACTATTAAGAGATATGGAACAGGTGGAGAAAGAGCTCCTTGATAAGGGATTTAATAGAGAAACCCTGGAACGTATGAACAGAATTACTCATAAAATGCTGGAGCTGGAACAGGCCGTTTTTGAACAGGAGGAAGATGAGGAAAGAACCGCCAGAACCAATAGAGAAGAATTTGAGAACAGGGCTAAGGATCAAAATCTTAAAGCCAGAGAATATTTCAATTCAACCGAAATTTTAAACAGACAAAGCTTACCTTTGCGGCAAATTTATAAAGCTAAAGTAAAGCAGTATTTTGAAGCCGTCGACAATTAATTTCTATTCTGAAAATTCCTTTCTATTAGAGGAGCAGGAAAAATATGCCGCCTGGATTGAGCGGGTAATTTTTTCTGAAGAGAAAAAACTAGAAGAAATAAGTTACATCTTTTGTGATGACGAGTACCTCCTGAAACTTAACAAGGAGTATTTGGACCATGACACTTTCACCGATATTATTACCTTCGATTATTCTGTTGGAAAAATATTGCAGGGCGATATCTACATCAGCACGGAGCGTGTTGAGGAAAATGCGCGGGAATACAATGTTAGTTTTGAGGAGGAGTTACGACGGGTAATAATACACGGTGTTTTACACCTTGCCGGTTATAAGGATAAAACAGAGGAAGAATCTTCTTTGATGAGAAAGAAAGAAGAGGAAAAAATGCAATTGTTCCACGTGGAACAATGATAAGAAAACAAGATATATGTTTGATAAAGTATACGATGTTATAGTAGTAGGAGGAGGGCACGCAGGAAGTGAAGCTGCAGCCGCCGCAGCCAATATGGGTTGCTCAACTCTGCTTGTTACTATGAACCTTCAAAATATTGCCCAAATGAGTTGTAATCCCGCAATGGGAGGAATTGCTAAAGGGCAAATTGTAAGAGAGATCGATGCCCTTGGTGGTTACAGTGGGTTGGTAAGTGATACCAGCGCCATACAATTTAAGATGCTTAATAAATCTAAAGGACCTGCAATGTGGAGTCCTCGTGTTCAAAGTGACAGGATGATGTTTGCAGAGCATTGGAGATTGAGACTTGAGCAAACAAAGAACCTGGATTTCTATCAGGAAATGGTAGCCGGTTTGATCATAGAAGGTGAGGAGGTCAAAGGTGTAAAAACTTCTTTGGGTCTTGAAATCCGTGGGCGATCTGTTGTACTTACAAACGGAACTTTTTTAAACGGACTTATACATATTGGTGATAAGAATTTTGGCGGTGGAAGATCTGGTGAAAGAGCGGCGACCGGAATTACAGAGGAGCTTGTTCAGTTAGGTTTTGAGGCTGGCAGAATGAAGACGGGAACGCCTCCAAGAGTAGATGGAAGATCCCTGGATTTTTCCAAAATGGTGGAGCAACCGGGCGATGATATTCCTTCAAAATTTTCATACCTGGATGAAACCAAAGCTTTGACAAAACAAAGGTCCTGTCATATGACCTATACATCTCCTGAAGTGCATGAGCTTTTGAAAGAAGGTTTTGATCGTTCCCCTATGTTCAATGGAAGGATAAAAAGTATTGGTCCGCGTTACTGCCCTTCAATAGAAGATAAGATAAACAGGTTTGCAGATAAGGACAGGCATCAACTTTTTGTTGAGCCTGAAGGTTGGAATACTGTTGAATATTATGTCAATGGTTTTTCTACATCGCTTCCCGAGGATGTTCAGTTTAAAGCACTGCGATCTGTAGCAGGTTTTGAGAATGTAAAGTTCTTTAGGCCGGGTTACGCGATAGAGTATGATTATTTTCCGCCGACTCAATTGAAACATACTTTAGAAACTAAACTGGTAAACGGATTATATTTTGCCGGGCAAATAAATGGTACAACAGGTTATGAAGAAGCTGCTTCGCAAGGTTTGATGGCCGGTATTAATGCTGCCTTAAAAGTGCAGGAAAAGGAAGCTTTTATTTTAAAAAGGGATGAAGCATATATTGGTGTATTGGTAGATGATCTTATCACAAAAGGTACAGAGGAGCCATACAGGATGTTTACCTCCCGTGCAGAATACAGGACCTTATTAAGACAGGATAATGCAGATTTTCGCCTAACGGAAAAGTCCTATAAAATTGGTCTTGCAGGGGAAGCACGGATGAGAAAAATGGAAGAAAAGAAAGAGAAATCTCTGAAATTTGTTCAGTTTTTGAAGGACACAAGTGTAGTGCCGGAAGATTCAAATCCCGTTCTTCAGGATAAAGAATCTTCTCAAGTAAAGCAAAGTGATAAGATTTTCAAGATCTTTTCCCGTCCTAATATTACGATGGAGGATATTCGAAAATTTCCGGGTGTGAATGAATTCATTGAGGAGAATGAATTAAATGAGGAGATGCTGGAACAAACAGAAATCCAGGTAAAATATTCCGGTTATATAGATAAGGAAAAAAATAATGCCGACAAACTTCACAGATTGGAAGAGGTGAAGATCCCGGGAAATTTTGATTATTCAAATATCAAATCAATGTCTTTCGAGGCGAGGGAGAAATTAAATAAAATTCAGCCGGTTACAGTATCCCAGGCTTCTCGCATTAGTGGGGTAAGTCCAAGTGATATTTCAGTACTTCTTGTGTACATGGGGAGATAGATGTTTCACGTGGAACAATTAGAATTTTTTGTAAATTACTCCGGTAAAATATAGATGCCCCCGTGAAAAATAATTCTGAATATTCCAATCTGGAGGTTTATCATACCTGTAGCGATCATACGGTAACGGGAAAAGGTTTTAAATTGTTATATGATCCCGAAAAGGACATGTTGCTTACATCCCCTAAACCGTCCCGGGAAGATCTTCCTTCTTTTTATCAAAGCGAAGATTATATATCTCACACAGATTCTCAAAAGACCATTACAGATAAAATCTATCAGCAGGTTAAAAAATATATGCTGATTAAAAAACTGAAATGGATCGATAAAAAATTTCCGGAAAAGGGAAGGCTTTTAGATATTGGAGCAGGGACAGGGGATTTTTTGATAGAGGCAAAAAAAAGAGGTTGGAAAGTAAATGGAATTGAACCCAATCAAAAAGCCAGGGAACTTGCTCTTGAAAAAGGAGTGAAAATTGATGCAGATTCAGGTAACTTTAAATCGGGAAAATTTGAGGTAATTACCATGTGGCATGTGCTTGAACATGTGCCGGATCTAAAAGCGCAAGTTATAGAACTGGAACATCTTTTAAAAAAAGGAGGGCTTCTTATTATTGCTGTGCCAAATTTTAAAAGTTATGATGCGGAATATTATAAAGAATTTTGGGCAGCTTTTGATGTGCCCCGGCATCTTTGGCATTTTTCACAAAATAGCTTTAAGCATCTTTTTCGCGGAACGGGATTTAAACAAACAGATTCCCGTCCATTAATTTTTGATGCCTTTTATGTAAGCCTGCTTTCAGAAAAATATAAGGCAGGTAAGGGTAATTTTATTAAAGCTCTCTATATAGGTCTAAAATCAAATTTCAAAGCCAGGTTCTCCTCTGAGTATTCTTCTATTGCTTATTTCTTCCGAAAACTGGGTTAAAATCCAAATTAAGCCGTTTTAAGAGCCTTTTTTGATTCAGATGATCTTCCGTGCTGTTGAAGAAGAGATTTAAGCTATGTGATAAGCTGGTGAAGCATTTTTTAATCAGAAAAAATTATTTATTAGGCGGTTTTAATAGGATTTACCTATTACAAGGAAAATCTAAAAAATTATTTTTTTCCAAGCTTACTTTAGTACTTTTGTCTTTAAATAAATTTTAACAGTGATGAAAAAAATTTTAATGGTTGTTTTAATAGCAGCCGGTCTTACAAGTTGTAACGAAGAAAAAACAGCTTATGTTGATACCACAAGATTGATCCAGGAATATACTGAGATGCAGGAAGTGGAAGCAGAGTTCAATACCCGCTCAGAGGGTGTAAAAGGTCAACTGGATTCCCTGGCCAGAGGATTCCAACAGGAAGTACAGGAATATCAGTCCAACATGGGTAGTTTAACAACCGCCCAGAGACAGGAGAAAGAGGAGGAGTTAATGCGTAAGCAACAAACTATCCAACAACAACAGCAAAGAATGGGGAATCAGTTACGCCAGGAAAGCGATGTTGTGATTGATTCTATCGTGGACAAAGTAAAGGATTATGTAAGGGAATATGGAGAGGATAACGGTTACACTTATATTTTTGGTTCCAACGAATCTGCAAATATTATGTATGCAAAAGATGGCCGTGATATTACAGATGAAGTTCTTGAGAAATTAAATTCAAGCTACAGGAAACCGGAATAATTTTAGGTTTATTCAATAAGAAAGCCCCGGCATTGTCGGGGCTTTTTGTTGTTTAAAAAGTAAATACGTTACGACATTATATATACCCCAAGAATTACCACTACAAAATAACCCGTGATAGTAAAAGCACCAGCATAATCTTTGGCAACCCGTTGTCCAAATAAGAGCATTAATAGAGTGATGGCGGCAAGAATGGCAGCATAAAGCGCAAAGGTAATATCGCCGGAAGTAAGAATTTCTATAATACCAACTATTGCAAGCAGCCCTGCTATTACCTCAAGTACCAGAATTACACCCACCATTAACGGCACCTGCCCGGCCAGAAAGGTCCCGGAGAAATGTTCTTTTAACCAGCCGGTATTTCCTTTCCAGTCTGTAATTTTATCAATTCCGGATTGTAAAAAAGTTATAACTATAAAAAGAAGTATCAGCAATTCTGTGATAAAAGCATTCAGGTATTCCATAAAAAATTTTGATTTATGCCGCCTTCTTATGAAGCAGCCGGGTTAGTTTTATTGAGAGGTCTGTAAGTATGATCTTGGAATTACCATTTCTTTCAATATGGTAAATCGCATCTTCAATCTCTCTGGTTATTCCGAAGATATTTAGATCATTTACAAAGGGAGCGAATTTCTCCAGTTTAAAATCTTTTGCCTGCATTTGCATATATACCAGGTTCGCTGAATTGTAGTTGAGCATTAAAGCCTGCCTGAAGAAATTAAGGCAATAGAGTAAAAAACTTTTCTGCGATTCTCTACCCATTCCTGCGATTTCTTCGCTCCAGCTTAAGAGATCTATTATAGAGGCTTTATTTCCCTTTGCTCTAAATGCGGTTCTCACCCACTTAATAAAGAGAGCTTCGAAATGTTCATCGCCGGCGTCCTTCCTAAGTATATGTAATGCTCTTGCAAAACTTCCATTGGCCTGTACAGAAATATTTTTCGCAGTTCCCGGGTCCACCTTATGTTCTTGTTCCAAAGCTTCAGCAATAACAGCTTCCGGAAGAGGTGGAAAGCGCAGGATCTGGCATCTGGACCGTATAGTTTGGATTATTTGCTCCTCATCTTCAGCAATAAGAATAAACAAAGTCTTATCCGGTGGCTCTTCAATTAATTTGAGGAGCTTATTGGAAGCCGCGGTATTCATTTTGTCTGCCATCCATATAAGCATTACTTTATAACCTCCTTCATAAGATTTAAGCGAAAGGGATTTAAGTATATCCTGTGCCTCATCGACTCCAATTTGGCCTTGTTTATTTTCAATTCCCAGTTTTTGGTACCAGTCATATAAACTCCCATATGGATCCTCCTTTACAAACTCTCTCCAGGAGGTCAGGAAGTTTGAGGAAATAGGGTGAGATTTTACCTGGTCTGTAGTAGCAACCGGGAAGGCAAAATGAAGGTCCGGATGAGCAAGATTTGCAAATCTGGTATTACAGGAAGAATTTCCTGTGCTATTTTCCTGTCCGGAATTATTGCATAAAATATACTGGGAATAGGCGATGGCCATTGGTAACAATCCGCTGCCGTGATTACCTACAAATAGCTGTGCATGAGGAATACGGCCCCTGTCTGCAGTGGTGGTTAAATGGTTTTTAATATGCGGTAAACCCAGGACTTCAGAAAAAAGCATAAGCAAAGATAAAATTTATCTACACTTTATATCTTCAGAAAAAATTATATTTGTGATATATACAATACTTATGAAAACACTGGACGATTATAATTTCAAAGATAAACAAGCATTAATACGAGTAGACTTCAATGTTCCTGTTAGCAAAGGAGAAGTTGGTGATACCACCCGTATTGAGGCAGCAAAGCCTACTATAATTAAAATACTTGAGGATGGCGGGAGCGTAGTTCTTATGTCCCACCTTGGACGGCCGGAAGGGAAGGAGTCAAAATATTCTCTGGAACAAATTGTAGACACTGTATCCCATATACTTGGAGTAAAGGTAAAGTTTGTTGATGATTGTGTAGGAGAGAAAGCAGAGAAGGCCGCCAAGGATCTGGAGCCAGGAGAGGTTTTGCTTTTGGAAAATCTAAGATTTTATGAGGAAGAAACCGCGGGAGATGAAGATTTTGCAAAGCAGCTATCGGCCCTTGGAGATATTTATATAAATGATGCTTTTGGAACTGCTCACCGGGCTCATGCTTCTACGACTATTGTAGCCAAATATTTTGACCAAAAATGTTTTGGGTACCTGCTGCAGAAAGAAATTGAAAGTTTGAATAAGGTTCTGGGATCTGCAGAGAAACCGGTTACTGCAATTTTGGGCGGGGCTAAAGTTTCTTCCAAGATCACCGTTATAGAGAATATCCTCGATAAGGTAGACCATCTTATTATTGGGGGCGGGATGGCATTTACTTTTGTTAAGGCAAAAGGGGGTAATGTGGGAGATTCCCTGGTTGAGGAAGATAAACAGGAACTGGCTCTGGAAATTCTTAGAAGTGCCGAAGAAAAAGGAGTGAAGGTACATTTACCTGTAGATTCTGTTATAGCCGATAGTTTTTCCAAAACAGCCAAAACAGATACAAAACCAACCGGTAGTATACCTGAAGGTTGGATGGGACTTGATTCCGGACCTGAAACTATTAAAAATTTCTCTGAAGTAATTTCCAATTCCAAAACCATATTATGGAATGGGCCGGTGGGAGTTTTTGAAATGGAACCTTTTGCAAATGGAACTATAAAAATAGGGGAAGCTATTGGAAAAGCTACTGCAAATGGAGCTTTTTCATTGGTTGGCGGAGGAGACTCGGTCTCTGCTGTGAAAAAATTTAATTTGGAGGATCAAATGAGTTATGTTTCTACCGGTGGTGGAGCGATGCTGGAAATGCTTGAAGGAAAATCCCTTCCGGGGATTGATGCCATTCTTAAAGGCTAGATACGAAAATCCCGGGATTTTCGTTTTGTTTTTTTAAAGGCAGGGAGTGCAAGAAATCCACTAATCTTCTATATGAAAAAGGGAAACCTTACGTAGAACATTTCTGTCAAATTTTGAATTTATATGAAAAAAGTTCTCTCTTTACTCATATTCCTTTTTTCGCTGGGGCTATATGCGCAAACCCCTGCAAATAAAAAGGAAGCTGCAGAACCTGAAGTGAAAAAAGCCAATTTCAGGGTACAGGTCTTTAAAAAATCAGACAGTGCAGTTATTAAACTGGAAGAGGCAGATCCTGAATTTAAAAGGCGCCTGCCTATTTCAGCTAAAATTGAAAGCCCCGCACATACTAATCTAAATGACTTGCCGCGTGCAGCGAATATAGATTCTGTATGGAAAGCAGAGTTGATCAATTCAGATCTTTTTGAGAAAATGAGGACAGAGATCCTGGAACAGGATTACTCAGAGGTCGTCTATAAGGATCTTCCAACAGATACATTAAAAGCCCGTCTTGCCAGTCTAAATGCACGTACGCCATTCAATGTAGAGTATAATCCAATCCTGGAAAGCGTTATTAAGTCATACCTTAAAAGAAATAAGAAATCTATGGAGCGGCTTATGGCTCTTAGTGAGTATTATTTCCCTCTTTTTGAGCAACATCTTGACAGGTTGGACGTACCTCTGGAAATCAAATACCTTGCGATAGTAGAATCTGCTCTTAATCCCCGGGCTAAGTCGCATATGGGTGCCACCGGCCTTTGGCAATTTATGTTCGCAACCGGAAAGATGCATGGCCTTGATGTGAGTTCCTATGTCGATGAGCGTATGGACCCGGTAATGTCAACTAAAGCAGCAGCTGAATACTTATCTGCGCTCTATCGAACTTTCGGGGACTGGGACCTGGTACTGGCCAGTTATAATTCCGGGCCGGGGAATGTTTCCAAAGCGATTAGAAGAAGCGGGGGATCTACCAACTACTGGGAGCTACGACGTTTTCTTCCCAGGGAAACCGCAGGTTATGTACCCGCTTTCCTGGCTACCCTATATCTCTTTGAGTATGCAGATGAGCACGATTTCCAGCCTAACAGGCCGGAAATTGCTTTTTTTGAAACAGATACTCTCCACATAAAACAACTGCTCACCTTTGACCAAATCACCGAAGTTACAGGTGTGGAAAAGGAAATGCTGCAATTCCTTAATCCAAGTTATAAACTGGATATCATACCATATGTAGAAGATGAGAAATATGCTTTAAGATTGCCAAGGAGCAGTGTAGGCCTTTTCGTGAACAATGAAGAAAGGATCTATGATTTTACAAAAGAGCAACTGGTAGAAAAAGAAAAAGAACTTCCAAAATTTATAGAAGCTGAAGAAAAAGTAAGATATAGAGTAAAGAGCGGAGATTATCTGGGTAAAATAGCTCAAAAATATGGCGTTGGCATTAGC
Organism: Gillisia sp.; assembly: GCA_035461025.1. GTDB lineage: Bacteria > Bacteroidota > Bacteroidia > Flavobacteriales > Flavobacteriaceae > Gillisia. The sequence goes on from DATHWA010000418.1 coordinate 10,711, forward strand.
AGTATAAAAAGCTGGAACAACCTGAGGGGCAATAACTTGAGGGTGGGTCAGTACCTCACTATATATCCCCGGAAATCTGTCTCCTTAACAGGGACAGCCAAAGAAAAATCTACCAGCAGCAATGCTACAAAAAGCTACACAGTGAAGCGGGGAGATTCTCTTTGGAGTATAAGCAGGAAGTTCCCGGGCATAACGGTACAGAATTTGAAGAGTTGGAATGGTATATCAGATTCTAATTTGAAACCGGGTACGGTGCTTAAACTTTCGAGAAGCTAACCCGGCGTATTAATAATAGCTTTATGAAGAATATAATATTCTCACTGTTTGTTTTTTCTTTTCTTTTAAGTTGTAACAATTCTGGAAGTGAAGACGAAAGAATTCTTACCGCCTCCTCCGGGAATATCAATAACGTCTCAATAGTCATGGACAATGACCGCTGGGAAGGGTTTATTGGAGAGGCTCTTAGAAATACTCTCGCAGCCCCTGTAGATGGCCTGCCGCAGGAAGAACCTCTTTTTTCCCTGAATCAAATGCCACCGGAAGCCTTTACAGGTTTTGTACGAAAGAACAGACTTTTTGTGAAAATTGAGGAAGGTAAGGAAGCTAATTTTCAAATCTATAGAGAACCATTTGCAAAACCCCAAACAGGGATACTAATTACAGGTCTTAACAATGATGAGATCGTGGAACAGATCCATGCGAATGCAGATGAAATAATCAGGGTTTTTAAAAGCACTGAAATTAGGGAGAAGCAGCGAAGAATTAGAAAATCCCTTAAGGATGATAGCAGGCTTAAAAAGCAACTGGGTGTATCTCTTAAATTCCCTACAGCTTACCGCTATGCGATAGAAAATGACGATTTCTTCTGGATAAGAAAGGATATTCCAAAAGGAATGATGGAGCTTATGGTATACGAGGTGCCACTAAACGTAATTGAAAAGGATACTAATATTATTGCAAATATCATAAGGATGAGAGATTCAATAGGAGAAGCTCATATCCAGGGACCGGTGCCGGGTAGCTATATGATCACAGAAGAAGCGTATGCTCCTTATTTGTTTGAGTCGCAGCTTGACGGGAAGTTTGCCTGGGAAACCAGGGGTACCTGGGAGGTTAAAGGTGCTTTTATGGCCGGACCGTTTATAAATTATGCGGTACGGGATAGCGCAAATAACCGGTATGTAATATTGGAAGGATTTGCTTTCTCTCCTGCTACAGGAAAGAGAGATAATATGTTTGAACTGGATGCAATCCTGCAATCCCTGAAGATCGAGTAAAAAAAAGCCCAATTCAAGATTGGGCTTTTTTTAATGCTATAAGTTTAATTATTTGTTCTCTTCAGGAACTTTTTTACTATCGTCTGTATCGTCTTTGGATGCGTCCTTAAATTCTTTGATACCACTACCTAAGCCCCTCATTAATTCAGGTATCTTACGCCCTCCAAATAATAACAGGATAACTATCACAATAAGGATTATTTGTGGTGCTCCAATCATTAATGGTAAATTAAATAATATCATAGTAATATGTTTAGAATTACAAATTTAGGAAGAATTGATCAATCTAAACGTTTTTAGGACATAAATAGTATAAAATTAACTTTGTAGTATCTTTGCTAGAGCAGTAATTAATATGGCTAAGGAAAAGAAAAATAAGAAAAAATTTGCTAGAAAGTTACTTCATAAGTACCGCCTGGTAATTTTAAATGAGGACACCTTTGAGGAGAGGGTTTCTATTAAGCTCACCAAGCTCAATGTCTTTGTAGTGGTAACACTCAGTGCCATTTTGTTAATTGCCGGAACTACTTTTCTTATAGCCTTTACCGGTTTAAGGGAATATATTCCCGGTTATTCCTCTGCCGATCTAAAAAGGGAAGCAACAAAACTTGCCTTTAAAACAGATTCTCTTCAAACGGTGCTTGTATTGAACAACCAGTATTATGAATCTATAAGAAGGGTACTTACGGGAGAGGTGGAGCCTTCAACACTCAACCGGGACTCCCTTGAACGTTCCTTCCAGGCAGATCCCGCTTTATTGGAACTAACCCCTTCAAAGGCAGATTCCCTGCTAAGGGAGGAAGTTGCACTGGAGGATAGGTTTAATGTTTTTGAGATAGCAGGCTCTGCAGGGGAATTCTCATTATTCCCACCTGTAAAAGGTCCAATTACTGAAGGTTATGACCTTAAAAGCAGGCATTATGCCGTAGATGTGGTAGTAGCCAGAAACGCACCCGTGAAAGCAGCGGCAGACGGGCGTGTGATTTTTGCTGAATGGAGCGCGGCAACAGGTTACGTGATCATGGTTAAACACGATTACGGGCTTATTTCTGTCTATAAACACAATTCTTCCCTTACGAAAGAGCAGGGTGACCTGGTGAAGGCAGGAGAGGTTATTGCATCCGGAGGCTCCTCGGGAGAACTTAGTACCGGTCCACATTTACACTTTGAACTGTGGAAAGAGGGAAATCCGGTAAATCCTACAGATTATATTGATTTTGAATAAAGAACTATGTCTATAAAATCCTTTGCAGCCAAGATATTTGCGCGTCATATTAGAAAAAAAATTGATAAATGGGCCTCCAATCCTATGGAGACCCAGGAAAAAGTGTTCAAGGAATTAATAGAAAAAGGTAAAACTACAGTCTTCGGAAAAGATCACGGGTTTGCTGATATTTCTACTTATGACCAATTTCAAAAAAACGTCCCTATAAGAGATTATGAAGAGCTGAAACCATATGTAGACAGAATGGTAGCCGGGGAAGCCGATATATTATGGCCCGGAAAACCTCTTTATTACGCAAAAACATCAGGAACCACCAGCGGTGCCAAGTATATTCCGCTTACCAAGGATTCTATGCCAACTCATATTAATGCTGCAAGGAATGCTATTCTATGTTATATAGCTGAAACCAGTAAGGCCTCGTTTGTAGACGGGAAAATGATATTCCTCCAGGGCAGCCCTGAAATGGATGAAAAGAACGGAGTTAAACTCGGGCGGCTATCCGGCATCGTAGCCCATTATGTGCCGGCTTACCTACAAAAGAATAGAATGCCAAGTTGGGAAACCAATTGTATTGATGATTGGGAAACCAAGGTAGATGCTATAGTAGAAGAGACCAGAAAAGAAGATATGAGCGTGATAAGCGGGATTCCCTCCTGGGTGCAAATGTATTTTGAAAGACTGCAGGATAAGACCGGGCAAAAGGTGGGCGATCTTTTTAAAAATTTCAACCTGTTTATTTACGGCGGAGTTAATTACGAACCTTACCGCGCAAAATTTGAAAACCTTATTGGGAGGAAAGTAGACAGTATAGAATTATACCCTGCTTCTGAAGGGTTTTTCGCTTTCCAGGACAGGCAGGATGATAAAGGGATGTTGCTTCAGTTGGATTCCGGGATGTTCTACGAGTTTGTAAAAGCCGATGAATTTTTTGAAGAGAATGCAAAAAGACTTACTCTTGGAGAGGTGGAATTGAATGTGAATTATGTGATGATCATCTCTACCACAGCAGGATTATGGGGTTATAATATTGGCGACACCGTTATGTTTACATCTCTTAAACCATATAAACTTGTTGTCTCCGGAAGGATTAAGCACTTTATTTCAGCTTTTGGGGAACATGTTATCGCTAAAGAAGTGGAAGAGGCTATGCAAACCGCAACAGAAAGTACCGGGGCAAGAATTTCAGAATTTACCGTAGCCCCGCAAATTACTCCGCCGGGGGAAGAATTGCCTTATCACGAGTGGTTTATAGAGTTTGAGCAGGAACCTTCAGATATAAAGAAATTTTCAGCAATTCTTGATGAAGCCCTTCAGAAACAAAATTCATATTACCTGGATCTTATTTCAGGAAAGATCCTTCAGCAATTAAAAATAAGCAAAGTGCCAAGGGATGGTTTTCAGCAATACATGAAATCCATAGGAAAACTGGGCGGACAAAATAAACTGCCGCGTTTATCCAATGATCGTAAAATAGCCGATGCACTTGAAAAAATTATAAAGACACAGAAATAATATATGGCGAATTTGAATTTATTGGGCAGGACCCGTGCCCAGGAAAGTACCAATGCGATAGAAAGATTATACATCACGATGAGGCACCTGTTTAACCGGGGCTTTTACAAACCAATGGGAGTATCTGGAGAGACTCTAAGAGAAGCACTTATGACGCTGCGCCCTGAGATCTATGGGACCATTGCAGAGGAAAAAGTGGAGCTGCACGGGCTTCTTTACGTGGTAGACAGGCTTCCAAAAGGTATTGAAGAGTGCAGGTACATTAACTTAACAAGCGACGAGGGTTACGCCAATTCTCACTTTAAACCTATTGTACCTCCCAAGCGACGTAGAAATTGCTACAGAATAGATGAGGAACAAATCAATATCGAGATAACCCGGGGAAGATCTGAAATATATGATATTCTCACCCACCTCACCTTTCTTTTTATGGAATCGCATAAGATCATGAGAAGGATCTTAATTGACGAGGATGGCAGTGTTTCCAGGGATTGGGATAAACTTGAGGCCGCGGTTAAAAAGAAAGATCTTTCTCAAATTGAAAGAGAGATCGCGCTTACACATATGGCCAATATCCTGGGAAGAACGTTTAAAGAGGTCACAGAGATATATCCAAAATTCATGCTCCCGGAGAATGAGGAAAGGTTGCTGCATATTGTCTACTGGCTTGGAAAACTTGCACTGGATGAAACAGTGAATAACAACAAGCGAATCGTGACATTTAGCCCGGTGCTGCGCGAGCGTCTTGGGCACCATATTCACGGGGAGGTGTGGGCAGATAATATTAAAAGGCAGTTGCTGGAAAGGAATCTTATGCATCGCCCAATTCATATCATTAGCGCCAATATGCATAGCGTAATGAACACGCTGTTCACCCCGGAAGCTCTTGAAAAGGAAATGGGTAAAAAACCTGTGATGGAGATGTATGAGGCTTTGAGTGATAAAGGTAACGGGAATTTACGAAATAAGGTTATGAAAATGGCCCTGGAAAACGGGATGCAGTTTATTGAAGATAAAACCGGTACCAATATAGATGTGCAAATATTTGATACTGCACTTTTAAAAATGGGATACCGTAATGATAGTTTTCACGAGAATAATGAAGATTCCAAACCGGTTATTGTGGTTATGGATTATGCATTTGGAGAGCAGGCTTATGAGACTATGGATGAGCTGTTAAAGCCATACGCTTTTGAGGAGAATGAAATACATTTAAATGTGATATCTATTTCCATCATGGGAAAAGCAGGAATTTTGGAAGGCGGGAAAGGAGATATAATGATACCCTCTGCCCACCTGTTTGAAGGAACAGCAGATAATTATCCGTTTCACAATGAATTGCGAAAAGAAGACCTGGATGGGCAGGGAATTAAAGTTGTAGATGGTACGATGATCACTGTACTGGGTACATCCCTGCAAAATAAAGATATACTTAAATTCTTCCAGGAATCTACCTGGAACGTCGTGGGTCTTGAAATGGAAGGAGCCCATTATCAAAAAGCCATACAGGCAGCTTCCCGTCTACGAGAAAACATACGGGAAGATGTGCAGGTGAGGTATGCCTATTACGCATCAGATAATCCATTGGAAACAGGTAGTACCCTGGCTTCCGGCGGGCTTGGAACTACCGGGGTTAAACCAACTTATTTAATTACCGAGAAAATCCTGGAACAAATTTTTAATTCATAATTCATGCAATTTCATTCTACCCCCTTAAAAGACTGCTTTTACATAGCTCCAGATGTGTTTAGGGACCACAGAGGTATCTTCCTGGAGAGTTACCGAAAAAATAAATTTAGAGAAGGCACAGGGCTTGATATCGATTTTGTGCAGGATAACCAGTCGGTCTCTACAAGAGGGGTCCTTAGGGGCCTGCATTTCCAGAGAGGGGATCACGCCCAGGCCAAACTTGTAAGGGTCATTTATGGCGAAGTTCTGGATGTTGTAGTGGATCTAAGACCGGACTCTTCAACTTTTAAACAATCCTTTAGCATTTTGCTGAATGATAAGGAGCATCACCAGCTGTTCATTCCGCAGGGATTTGCACACGGATTTTTAACCCTTTCTGAAGTTTCTGTATTTTCATATAAATGTGACCGGTACTATTCCCCGGGAGCAGAATCTGGTGTGATCTATAACGACCCTGAACTGGCTATAGAATGGGGAATGCCGGAAGAAGAATTTATTATGTCTGAAAAAGACAGGCAGCTACCAACTCTTCAAAACCTATTCTCATGAAAACGGTTTTAGTAACAGGGGCAGGAGGACAACTGGGAAAATGTATTGAACTGCTCACAAGTGACGATGACGATATAGACTGGTTGTTCCTGGATTCAAAAGAACTGGACCTTAGTTCCACCTGTGACCTTCACCAGGTCTTTAGCAGTAAAAGGATTGATTTCTGTATTAACTGTGCGGCATACACCAATGTAGAGAAGGCTGAAAGCGACAAAGAGAAGGCGTTTCTTGTAAATGCTATTGCCGTTAAAAACCTGGCAGAAATATGTAAAAAAAACAGAACGGTTCTCTTCCATTTTTCAACAGATTATGTTTTTGATGGTACAGCCACAACGCCCTATAAAGAAAATGATGCTACTGCACCCATAAATGTATATGGAGAATCAAAATTAATGGGAGAAAAATATATTCAGGAAATCTGTCACTCGTATTTTATTTTCAGGACCTCATGGTTGTACTCCCAATATGGCCATAACTTTTACAAAACCATTCTAAAAAAGGCGAACGAGGGAGCAAATCTTAATATCACTACAGCGCAAACCGGGACACCTACCAATGCCAACCATCTTGCCCGTCTGGTAGTGGAGCTTATTAAGGAAAACAATAAGAACTACGGATTATATCATTACAGCAACACCGGGGAGACAACCTGGTATGGTTTTGCAAAGGAAATACTCAGGATATCAGGAAATCTGGATTCAGTCTCCTTAAAAGAGGATAATTCCTACCAAACCATCGCAAAAAGACCGGAATACAGTGTGCTGGATAAAACCAAGGTCTTAACAGGTTTATCAAAACCTGTAAGCAATTGGGAAGAAGCTTTAAGTGAATTATATAAAATCGATGTGAGAAGGCTTGATTTCCAATAATTTCGCTAATTTTAGATAAACATAATAATTATTGGATGGCAAAAAGAATACTTATTACCGGGGCAGCAGGATTTTTAGGATCACATCTCTGTGACAGATTTATAAAGGAAGGTTATGAAGTTATTGGGATGGATAATCTCATAACCGGCGATATGAAGAACATCGCACACCTGCTCAACAATGAAAATTTTGAATTCTTTAATTACGACGTTACACAGTTTGTTCACGTAAGGGGAGAACTTGATTATATATTGCATTTCGCCTCCCCCGCAAGCCCCATAGATTATTTAAAAATCCCAATTCAAACCCTGAAGGTGGGCTCTCTGGGTATTTGGCACTTACTTGGTCTGGCCAAGGAGAAGAATGCCAGGATCCTTATTGCTTCCACTTCTGAAGTTTACGGAGATCCCCTGGTACATCCTCAAACCGAAGATTATTACGGGAATGTAAACACCATTGGCCCACGCGGGGTTTATGATGAGGCCAAGCGCTTCCAGGAATCCATGACTATGGCATATCATCGCTTTCATGGGGTGGATACCCGCATAGCTCGTATTTTTAATACCTACGGCCCCAGGATGAGGTTAAATGATGGCCGGGTAATTCCTGCTTTTATCGGTCAGGCGTTGAGGGGACAGGATCTTACAGTTTTTGGAGACGGTTCACAAACCAGGTCTTTTTGCTATGTAGATGATCAGGTGGAAGGAATCTATAGATTGCTTTTAAGTGATTATACAGATCCTGTAAATATTGGAAATCCGGATGAGATCACAATAAAAGATTTTGCTGAAGAGATCATAAAACTCACCAACACTACTCAAAAGATAGTTTATGAACCCCTGCCGGCAGATGACCCTATGCAACGCCAGCCGGATATTACAAGGGCGAAAGAAATTCTTGGATGGGAGCCGAAGGTTTCAAGGCAGGAGGGGATGAAGATCACCTATGAATATTTCAAAGGTTTAACTGAAGATGAACTTTTCAAGAGCGAGCATAAGGATTTCTCCAGGCATATTAAACGATAACCAAATAAAATGGAAAATGCGCCCCTGGTTTCTGTTATTATGCCGGCGTATAATTCAGCCGACTTTATTGGTGAGGCCATAGAATCTGTCCTGGCGCAAACCTGGAACAATTGGGAGCTTTTGGTAATAGATGATGCTTCAACTGATGGGACGGTGAAAATCGTTAAAGAATATTCTTCAAAGCATCCAAATATTATAATTCTTAAAAACAGCACCAACCTGGGAACGGGTTCAAGCCGAAATAAGGGAATTAAAGCCGCTACAGGCCGCTTCATTGCATTTTTGGATGCAGACGACCTTTGGATGCCTGGGAAGCTGGAAAAACAGCTTAGATTTATGCAATCGAAGGATCTTGCGATGACATTCTCGAGTTATTACCTTATGGATGAAGAGGGCAATCCATTAAACAGGGAAGTGAAAGCATTACCGGAACTTACTTACGACAAACTTTTAAAGTCTAATTATGTAGGCAATCTCACCGGTATCTATGATGTTGGAAAAGTGGGTAAAGTGTATGCACCGCTCATTAGAAAACGCCAGGACTGGGCTTTGTGGCTGGAGATCCTTAAAAAATTAGGTTCCACCCTGGGTATAACTGAACCTCTTGCATACTACAGGGTGCGAAGGGATTCGGTTTCAAGAAACAAATGGAAACTCATACGCCACAATTTCAAAATCTACAGATCTTTCCTCAACTACGGACTTTTAAAAAGCTGCAGGTCAATGAGCAGGTTTCTCTGGGAACATTTCCTGGTAAAAAACAGGCAGGTTAAAAAACTTAAATAAGGGAGGTGAATTGTTTCAGTTTACCACTGGTGTTCCTTTGAAGAATGGCTTTACGTTCCAGTTCTACCTGTAGGTTCTTGCCTACAAAGGTTTCAATCGCCGTTAATATTCTTTGCACCTGGACAGGAGTGAATTCCTGCTCGCTTACATATTCAATTTTAAAGGTATCTACAGCGGTTTGGACAATAACAAATTCCTTTATACTCCCCGCATCTTCAATTATGGATTTGGTGACGTAGTAAAACGTTAGCCCCGGTACTACTTTGCCATCTGCAAGTTTAGCCACATCGTTGGTCCTGCCGGTAAGCTTTTTGAGTACCGGGCGCTTTAAGGTACTTCCCTGCATTAAGGTTCCGGTGTCTCCAATGTCATATCGAATCATTGGGTGTGCCTTATTGTACAACGAGGTGATCACGATACGGCCTTCCTCTCCTTTGGGAAGTATCTGCCCATTTTCATCCAGAATCTCGATGAACAGGCTTTCAGAATTCACGATCCAATCTCCTTCTGCATTTTCAAAGGCTATAAGTCCTACCTCGCTGGCGCCATATTCATTAACCACAGGTACTCCAAAAGAGGACTCAATGAGTTCCTTATCTTTTTCAAAAAGTTTTTCAGAAGTAACAATACAAACCTTTAGGGTAGGGCAAAGGTCTTTTAGCACAAGCTTATTCTTTTGCAAATATTTGGCAAACAGGACGATCGCACTGGTGTACCCGTTCACATAATCAAAGGGAGATTTCCCAAATCTTTCCAGGAAAGCTATCATTTTCTTTTCACTCAGGTCAAAAACATTGAACCTGCGGCGCAGGCTTACCCGGTCCTTGAACCTTTCCATCAGGTTTCCATAAAAATCCAATGGTATCCCATAAAATCTTGCCTGCAGGGACCTGTTTAGGTCTATGTTTATCCATTGATACCTGTCTATGAACTCTGCCCAGGTCAACGCATGGCAAAACCTGTCTTTTGCGAAAATAAAAGGATGACCGCTGGATCCCGATGTTTTTCCTACATAACTTGTAGTCTTTGTATATGGCTTGCTAAGTCGATGGCCCAGGGGCCGTTGAAGATCTTTTTTCTGCATCACCGGGATCTCCTCCCAGGATTTAAACTGATCACTTCCAAAGAATTCCCGGTAATGTTCATTATGCTGCAGGTGATATTCTACTATAGCGCGTGATTGCTGTTCCAGGTAATCCCTATACTTTTCTGCCGGTATCTTCTGGATTTCCCATAATTTTTCCTGCGCCCTGTTAATAGGGAACCTGTTAAGCTGAAGGGAGATCTTAAACCAGTTCAAAGGAAAATTAGCTTTATTTTATTGGAATTAATTAGCGCTTCAATTTACAAACAATTATTTTTGGCACAAGAATATAAAATAACTTCCATATGAATATTTTGATCCTCGGTGCCGGTGGGCGTGAGCACGCATTTGCAGTAAAAATCAAAGAGAGTGAACACTGCTCTAAACTTTTTGTTGCTCCCGGTAATGCAGGTACTTCTCAAATAGCTGAAAACGTTGATTTGAAGGTAACAAATTTTGATGCAATAAAGGATTTTGTACTGGAAGAAAATATCGATATGCTTGTAGTAGGGCCGGAAGATCCGCTCGTAGAGGGTATCTATGATTATTTTATGGAAGACCCTTCCCTGAAAGATGTTATGGTAATTGGGCCATCGAAACGTGGAGCGCTCCTGGAAGGAAGTAAGGAACGTGCCAAGGAATTCATGGGGATGCACAAAATACCCACAGCAGCTTACCAAAGTTTTACTGCGGAAAGTCTTGAGGCCGGAAAAAAATTCCTGGAAACATTGAAAGCTCCTTATGTTTTAAAAGCAGATGGCCTGGCAGCCGGGAAAGGTGTGTTGATCATTGAGGACCTGGCTGAAGCTAAACAGGAGCTGGAAAATATGCTGGTAGACAGCAAATTTGGTGCGGCCGGTGCTACAGTGGTTATAGAAGAATTTCTGGATGGAATAGAATTAAGTGTATTCGTGCTCACAGATGGGAAGAATTATAAAGTCCTGCCTACAGCAAAGGATTACAAGCGAATAGGAGAAGGCAATACCGGCCTTAACACCGGCGGAATGGGTGCTATTTCCCCTGTGCCTTTTGCAAACGAAGAATTCATGCAAAAAGTAGAGGAACGCATTATAAAGCCCACAATTAATGGGTTTAAAGAAGAGAGAATAGATTATAAGGGATTTGTCTTCATAGGACTTATGAAGGTAGGAGACGACCCTTACGTGATAGAATATAATGTAAGAATGGGTGATCCTGAAACCGAGGTTGTCCTGCCAAGAATAGAAAATGATCTTGTCGAGTTGTTCCAAAAAACAGCTGAACAGAGACTGGACGAAGTTGAGGTGAAAATTATAGAAGATTCAGCTGTTACAGTAGTACTTGTTTCCGGTGGATATCCTGAAAGTTACGAGAAATCAAAAGAGATCACAGGATTGGAAAAAGTAAATGGATCTACTGTCTATCATGCCGGAACCACCGAAAAAGGCGGAAAGATACTTAGCAGTGGCGGGCGTGTGCTTGCAGTTACCTCCTTTGGAAAAGATTACAATGAGGCACTAAAAAAATCTTATCAAAATGTAGATAAACTTCATTTTGATAAGATGTATTTTAGAAAAGACCTTGGATTTGATTTATCCTAAAAAGGAATGTGCAGTTGGATCGCGGTCTTCTTCATTATTGTCATTGAATTGTTTAAGTTGCTTCATCCAGAAGGCAAAAGCTACAATTACAACAAGTACGAAAAACCAATTTATAATGTTAGCAAGAAACCAGGAGGTTTCATATTCTAATTCTCTTAGCATATTAAATGGAAGAAATAAAATCTCCTCAAACAAGTACGCAATTCCTTCGAAAACATCTTTCATTTCTGTAGATTGAAATATTATTTTGACAAAAATATAAAAAACGGTAATGCTAACAAGCTTTTTTAGCAAATCAAAGCCTATTAATTTTCTGGCCGTCATTATTTTCATGACGGTTTTTTATGTGCTGGCAAACTTGCGACCCCTTTTTGATTCCTTCAGTTTATCCCGGGTGGCTATTAAGTTTGGGATTTTGGTAGTTTTTGTAATAAGTGTATCTGTTTTAAATTTTATTGCCAAAAAAAATGAGCTTACAAAGCGCAGCGCTTTCAAGATCTTAATTTTCGGGGTTTTGACTGTTTCTTTTTGGGAAATCCTGCGCAACGATCAGGTCATTCTTGCCAATTTATTTGTATTGCTTGCCCTAAGAAGGGTAATAAGCCTGCGTTCACAAAAAGATATAAGCCAAAAGATCTTTGATGCCACTTTTTGGATTTGCATTGCTTCTTTATTTTATTTCTGGGCTATTCTGTTTTTGGTGATCGTCTACAGCGGGATCCTTTTGCACGTGGCAAATTATTTCAAGAACTGGCTTATTCCCGGGGTGGCTTTTTTCGCGGTGCTGGCGCTGGTGACCTCTTTCAGCATCATTATGTATGATGATTTCTATACTTTTTCGCTCTGGTTTGAACCAAGCAGCTTTAACTTTGAACATTATAATGACCCGGCGGTACTCATCCCGCTTAGTATCATCCTGGCCTTAACCTTATGGACAGTCTTTTTTTATTTAGGATTGCTTCAAAAGGCAAACATCAATGCCAGGCCAACCTATATCCTCGTTTTATTGACTTTAATTACCTCTATTGGGGTGGTCTTGTTTTCCCCAATCAAGAACGGAAGCGAATTATTGTTCTTTTTTGTGCCTTTGGCAATCATAGCTTCAAATTATTTTGAAAGCAGGCAAGAGAAGGTGTTCAAAGAGATCCTGCTTTATGGCCTTATATTAATGCCAATCCTAATTTCAATCATATTTTGAATTTCCGGGAACTTCATAAAATAGAAGAAGAACTTAGAAAACGTCTCGACTATCCATACATCTGGGGAAGGAAACAAAATGATTTATGGGATCGTCACTCGGGCTTTATTTATAACACCCCTGGCTGGGAAGAAGTCCTGGAGCTGGCACGGCATGCAGCGGTCAAACATGGTCTGGAACAAAAAGCTTTTCTTGATTATACTGCAAATCGTTGGTATAACTTCCGGAGTGCGAAAGCGGTGGAAGCGATATTTCGGAATGTGCCCGGGGTTCTACCTGTGATGAATGAAAAGGACAGGCTACGGGATTTTAATTTAAAAGGGATGGATGTAGATCTAAAAACCAGCGTTTTTCCGCAGGGGTTCGGCCACGACTTACATTATGCAAAAGACCATCCCCGGGAGCTCATTTCCTGGCTTTACAACAACCAAAGCTCACAGCAAAGAATGCATTTGGCAAACAGGTTATTTCTAATTGTTTATACTGAAGGTGGGGAACACTGGAAACTTAAAGCTGAAATTTCCCTGATTAAGCAGGTGATTGAAGATTATGTTGCTAATTTTGACCCTCAGAAAATGCTGAAGTTTGAATTCCACCCGGGAAAAACTACTTATTCTGATGTTATCTGGCTCGTAAAATGAATTATATAGGATCTAAAAATAAGCTTGCAGGTTTCATTCGCTCTAATGTTGATGAGGTTGCTGGCGGCGATCTCTCCCAAATGGTATTTTGCGACCTTTTTGCCGGTACCGGGATCGTGGGGCGCAGTTTCAAAACATCTGTAAAGTCTGTGATTGCAAATGATGTAGAATTCTACAGCTATGCACTGCTTAAGAATTATATAGGCAATAATCGCGAACTTCAGTTCGCTGAATGCCTGGAGGAATTGAATTGTTTACCCGGAAAGAAAGGGTTTATTTTTGAAAATTATTCAAAAGGAGGAAAAGAGGGACGGCTCTATTTTTCAGCTTCTAACGGGATGAAAATCGATGCCGCCAGGATAAAGCTGGAAGAGTGGCGGGAAACTTCGGTTATTGAGGAAGGCCTCTATTATTTCTTACTGGCGTCCCTAATTGAGAGTGCAGATAAAGTGGCGAATACCGCTTCGGTATACGGGGCATTTCTTAAGAAATTGAAACCTTCAGCAAAAAAAGAAATGCAGATACTTCCTGCACATTTTGAAATTAACGGCAATGAACATCAAGTTTACAGGGAAGATGCGAATGTTCTTATAGAGAGAATTGAAGGGGATATTCTTTACCTGGACCCTCCGTATAATGCCCGGCAGTACGGTGCCAACTACCATTTGCTGAATACTATTGCAAAATATGATACCTTTGTACCCAGGGGAAAAACGGGTTTAAGGGAGTATTACAAATCCTCTTATTGCCGGACAGGGGAGGTGAAAGACTCTTTTGAAAACCTTATAAAATCTGCAAATTTCAATTATATATTCCTTAGCTATAATAATGAGGGATTAATGCCTGCAGAGGAAATACAAAAAATTATGCAGCAGTACGGAAAATATGATCTTGCCACCAAGGATTATCAGCGCTTCAAGGCAGATAAGACGGAAAACCGGAATCATACCGCCACTGCAACCACAGAATATTTACACATTTTAGAAAAAAATCAATAGCATGTTTTCAGATAAAGCAAACCATATCTTTCAGGAAGTAATTGAGAAATACCACGAGATTAACACTGTAGACCAGTCTTTCGAAAATCCTTACGACAGGGAGAGCGAACTGCTGGAGCATTTGTTATTTCGCAAGTGCTGGATAGATACGGTGCAATGGCATTACGAGGATATTATTCGTGATCCCAATATCAACCCGGAAGCAGCTCTTAAATTAAAGAGACAAATAGACGCTTCCAACCAGGATCGTACAGATACGGTGGAATATATCGATAGTTATTTCCTTGAAAAATATAAAGATGTTACCCCAAAAGAAAATGCAACTATAAATACTGAAAGTCCGGCCTGGGGTGTTGACAGGCTTTCAATACTGGCCCTTAAGATCTTCCATATGAATGAAGAGGCAAACCGGGAGGATGCCTCACAGGAACACCAAATGAAGTGCCAGGCAAAACTGGATGTATTGCTGGAACAAAGAGTAGATCTTTCTACAGCCATAAATCAGTTACTGGAAGATATAAGCAATGGCGATAAGTATATGAAGGTTTACCGCCAGATGAAAATGTACAATGACGAGGAGCTTAACCCCGTCCTTCGAAAGAAATAAAACTGCTTAGCATGAGTGGCAAATCTTCCACCGGCGATGGTAACACTACTGCATTCGGGAAAATCCGGAAGAAGGAGGAGCATATTCTGGTGATTCGCCTCTCTGCTATGGGAGATATTGCAATGCTGGTGCCTGTATTACGGGTGGTCACTGCTACCTATCCTCATCTCAAGATTACCGTGTTAACCCGGCAATTCTTTGCACCCCTGTTTAGCGGAATAAAGAATGTTGAGGTGTATGATGCAGATGTGACGGGGGTTCATGGTGGGGTTATTGGCCTGGGAAGGCTTGCCCGGGAACTTAGGGATCTGGATATCACTGCGGTGGCAGATATGCATGATGTGCTGCGAAGCAATATTCTTAGAACAGTATTCTGTTTTTATGGCATCCCGGTAAAACAGATCAACAAAGGCAGAACGGAAAAAAAAGAACTTACTGCAGATAATAATAAGGTTTTCCGGCAACTTAAATCTACCCACCAGCGCTATGCCGATGTTTTCTCTCATTTGCGCTACCCTATAGATCTTAAAGATCACAAGTATCCCGAAAAGCAGAAGTTATCTCCAAATACAAGGACTATCACAGGGAATGATCTCAAGAAATGGGTAGGGATCGCCCCGTATGCTCAACACGAATCCAAAGTGTATCCTGAAGATCTTTTGCTGAAGGTCCTTGAGGACCTTGACAGGGAAAGTGGAATGAAGATCTTTTTATTTGGAGGAGGAAAAGCTGAAAAAAAGAAACTCAAAAAAATAGCTGGTTTGTTCCCAAATGTTACTTCCCTTGCCGGCAAACTGACATTTGAAGAAGAACTTTCGTTGATATCAAATCTGGATGTGATGCTATCAATGGACAGTGGGAACGGCCATCTTGCCGCGATGTATGGGGTTCCTGTTATTTCTTTATGGGGGGTGACCCATCCCTATGCAGGCTTTAAACCTTTTGGACAGCCAATGGAAAACAGCCTGCTGCCGGACCTTCAAAAGTATCCTGCAATTCCAACATCTGTTTATGGGAATAAGGTGCCGGCAGGTTATGAAGATGTCATGCGCACCATCCAACCGGAAATGGTTGTGAAAAAGGTTTTAAATCCATTGCTGCCCGAAATGAGGGCATAAAAAAAGAGATCACGAAAATCTCTTTTTTATTTTGAGCCTTAATATGATATTTTTTTCGGCTTCAGATTCAGAATGTTTTCCACCCAGTTTTAAATCACATTTTAAACATCATCATAATCCACCTTGAGGGTTGGCGTTAAAGCCTGTGCCTGGCAGGTAAGGATAAGACCTTCAGCAATTTCACTGTCTGTAAGGATCTGGTTTTTGCGCATTTCAGCTTTTCCTTCAGTAATCCTGGCAATACAGCTGCTGCAAATTCCCCCCTGGCAGGAATAAGGTACATCCAGGTCGTGTTCCAAAGCTGCGTCAAGAACGGTATCCTCACTGTTCATGGTAAATGTGGTTTCCTCATCATCTACCGTAATGGTTAGCTCTACCTGCCCTTCAACACCGGTCTCTACTGCCCCTGTATCTTCTGTGGTAAATAATTCAAACAATATATTTCCCTCATTTACACCGTTCTCCAGCAAAATAGTCTTGACATTATTGATCATTTCCTCCGGCCCACACAGGTAAAAAGTTTCAATAGAAGAATCCTTGAATTTATTTTTAAGAACATAATTAACGGTACTGGTCTCTATGCGCCCAAATTGTGCATTTTCCTCCCTGGTACGGCTATATATAAATTCTATGAACAACCTTTCAGGGAATTTGGCTTGCAGTTCCAATAACTCTTTTAAGAAAATCGTGTTCTCTGTGGACCTATTTCCGTAAACCAGGATAAAATTACTTTCCGACTCCTTGTTCAATACCGTCTTTATTATCGAAAGTACAGGTGTGATCCCACTTCCCGCAGCAAAAGCAGCATAAGTACCTGACCTGTTGGCCGGTTCAAAGATAAATTTACCTTCGGGTGGGTGCACTTCTAAAATATCCCCGGCTTTGAGGATATTATTGGCAAGTACAGAGAATTTTCCTCCTTCAACTTCCTTAACGGTAACCTTAAATTCCTCTGATCCAGGAGCAGAACATAAAGAATATGCCCTGCGAACTTCTTTTCCTTCAAGATTCGTCCTTAAAGTAATGTATTGTCCTGCTTTATATTTAAAAACCTCTCTAAGATCTGTAGGGATCTCAAATGATAAACTCACGGCTTCGGGGGTTTCCCTTATAACTTCTTTTATCTTTAAAGGATAAAATTGACTCATATTCTAAAATTTGATGCAAAAATACAAAGTCTGACGTTTTTTAAATGTAACAATTTGGTAAATTTCAACACTACTAAAGAAAGAAGCCCCGCATAATGTACAAACGGTTTATCTTACTGGAATGGAAAGCCTTCTTTAGATCTGCAAGCGTTGGCAAGAGCATAGGTGTAAAGATCCTTATGGTATTCCTGGCATTGTATTTCGCAACCCTGTTCCTTTTTGCAGGAATTGGGTTGTACCCTCTAATTCAAAAATATTTTCCGGGAGAAGATCCTATTGCCGTGGCAAACTCTTATATACTACTATGGTTACTGGCAGAATTGTCACTTAGATTTTTTCTTCAAACCCTGCCGGTTATAGATATTAAACCACTGCTGGTCCTTCCTGTTAGGAAAAGAAAAGTGGTAAATTTTGTCCTTATCAAATCCGTGTTTTCTTTCTTCAATTTTCTACCATTATTGCTCATACTTCCCTTTGGGTTATTTAATATATACAAGAATGAACATAGTACAGTAGAAATATTTGCCTGGATGCTGGCTGTGTGGGGGTTATCTCTGGCAGTAAATTTTGCAAATTTTATTATTAAAAAGAAGTTTACTGAAAATTTAAAAGCTCTACTTCCCGCAGTACTGGTAGTGGTGATCCTGGGAGCCCTGGATTATTTCGGTATTTTGGGGATCACCGGCTGGTTTGGAATGTTGCTGGATTACATCCTGATTTATCCCTGGGCAGCAATAGTTCCTGTATTATTGTTTATTGGGTTATTTTTCTGGAACCAGAAAAATCTGGAATCAAAATTCTTTCTTGATGCACATTTAAAGGAAAGAACAAAGAGTGCCAATACCAGGGAATTTATCTGGACTAAACGCTTTGGAGATATAGCACCATATTTGCAACAGGACCTAAAAATGATATGGCGGAATAAAAGGCCAAAAACGGCTGTTTATATGTCCCTGCTCCTCCTGGGGTATGGGATGATCATCTACCCGCAGGAGATGTACCATGATATGCCGGCTTTTTATGTATTTGTGGGCATCTTTATCACCGGGATCTTTATGATCAATTTTGGCCAGTTCATCCCGGCCTGGGATGCTTCTCACTATCCCCTGATCATGGCCCAAAATATCCCTGTAAATAAATATCTGGATGCCAAGGCCGGGCTTATAACTTTTAGCGTGGTAGTGCTGGCTATACTGGCCACTCCTTATCTGTATTTTGGCTGGCGCATCTTTCTGCTGAACCTGGTATGCGCTATTTATAATATCGGCATCAATATTCCCATTTTATTATATGCAGGTTCCTTTAACAGAAAGCGCATAGACCTGGATAAAAGTCCGTTCATGAATTATCAGGGAATGGGTGCAGCCCAGTGGCTCGTGGGGTTACCGCTTTTGGTATTACCAGTCCTGTTCTTTTGGATTTTTTATAAGCTCATTTCCTTTGAAATCGGAGTGGCATTCCTGTTAGGCCTGGGGATTTTGGGATTGATTTTCAGAAGCCGTGCAATAGATTTTATTGCGCAGGTTTATAAAAGGAAAAAATATGCCATGATAGAAGGGTTTAAACAAACCGGAGAATAATTAATAAATACGAGACAAAATGATCACAGCAACGAATCTTACTAAAGTATATAATGGGGTAACAGTTCTTAATATTGAACATCTGGATATTCCGGGAGGACAAAGTTTTGGACTGGTAGGTAACAATGGTGCAGGGAAAACTACTTTTTTCAGCCTTTTGCTGGATCTTATTCAGCCAACTACCGGGAGTATATTCAACCACGAGATCACAGTAAGCCAAAGCGAGGAATGGAAGACCTTTACCTCTTCCTTCATTGATGAAAGTTTTCTTATAGGGTACCTCACGCCGGAAGAATATTTTTATTTCATAGGAGATCTAAGAAAGCAAAACAAGGCAGATGTAGATGCTCTTCTTGCAGAATTTGAAGATTTCTTCAATGGGGAGATCATTGGCCGCAAAAAATACCTGCGGGACCTATCCAAGGGAAATCAAAAGAAAGTTGGAATTGTTGCGGCTCTTATTGGAGATCCAAAAGTGGTTATTCTGGATGAGCCTTTCGCCAATCTTGATCCCACAACCCAGATAAGACTTAAAAAAATAATTAGGAATCTGGCAATGGAAAAGGATACAACTTTCCTTATTTCGAGTCACGACCTTATACATATTACAGAGGTATGTGAGAGAATAGTAGTATTGGACAAAGGTGAGCTGGTTAAGGATATCCATACTTCTGAAGCTACTTTACGGGAATTGGAAACATACTTCTCCGGGGACCAGCACGTGGAGGCGTAATAAACATAATTCCTTTTAATTACCCTCCCCGGAATTTTTAAAAAAGAAATGTACTTTAGCATACTAAAATCAGGGCATTTTAGTTATATGTTTTATCCGGAACTTTTTGATTTTGAATAAAAATACCATTGGGATCGTATGTGTTTTTTTGATGATAGCTATTTCGGGATGCTCCCGTAAGAAGGATAAATTCATCAACAGAAACTGGCATGCGGTAACTACAGAATTTAATACTCTCTATAACGGAAACCTCGCCCTGGAACTGGGAAAAGAGCAAATTGGCACTTCATACCGGGAAAACTTCT
Organism: Gillisia sp.; assembly: GCA_035461025.1. Taxonomy (GTDB): domain Bacteria; phylum Bacteroidota; class Bacteroidia; order Flavobacteriales; family Flavobacteriaceae; genus Gillisia. The sequence goes on from DATHWA010000418.1 coordinate 30,635, forward strand.
GGGAATTGCTGCCTGTAGAAAGAATGCAAATTTCTGAAGAGATCCGCGCCCCGGGAACTGAGCCAAATGAAAATTTCCAGATTGCTGAAGAGAAAGCTACCAAGGCAATCCAGCGGCACTCTATGCTCATACAGGGTAAAGAACGAAATCCGCAAATAGATGAAGCCTATCTTTTACTGGGAAAGGCCCGTTATTATGATGAACGCTTTATACCTGCCCTGGAAGCCTTTAATTACATCCTTCACAAATATCCCGCCAGCAACACCATAAGCCACGCCCAGATATGGAGGGAAAAGACCCATATGAGGATGGAAAATGACAGGCTGGCCATTAAAAATCTTAAACGTTTAATAGAATCTGGAAGGCTGGAAAAGCAGGATAATGCAGATGCCCACGCTGTGCTCGCGCAGGCCTATATCAATACCGGGTCTATGGACAGTGCAGTGGCGCCTATTAGAACTGCTGCCCTTCATACCACCAAAAATAAAGAAAAAGCCAGATATCATTACATCGAGGGGCAGTTGTATAACAGGCTTCAAATACGAGATAGCGCAAACTTCGCTTTTGATAAAGTGATAGATCTTAACCGGAGGATCCCCAGGGAGTTTTTAGTAAATGCCAGATTGGAAAAGATCAGGAACTTTGATTTTAGTACCGGCAATAGGCATGAGCTTCTGGCAAAATTGCGAGAAATGGAAGAGGATAGGGAAAACAGGCCTTTCCTTGATAAGATTTATTTTCAACTGGCAGAATATTATAGTTTTCTGGATTCCACCAATGTTGCAATCGAGCATTATAATAAATCCCTGCGCAATACTTCCGGTGACAGGTTCCTGCAATCTGTAAACTACGAGACCCTGGGAAATATCTATTTTGACAATTCCCAATACCGTATGGCCGGTACTTACTTTGACAGTACCCTTACCAGGATCCCCAATACTACCAGGGATTATTTCGTTGTGAAAAGAAAACGTGACAACCTGCAAGAGGTGATCATGTATGAGGATATAGTGGAAAAGAATGACAGCATTCTCGACCTTGTTGCTATGAGTGATGACCGCCGTGAGGATTACTTTATAAAATATACTAACGAGCTTAAAGAATTGGCGATAGAAGAAGCCCGGAAAGGAGTTCCGGCAGAAGCTTCCCCAGTACCTCAGGGACCTGTAATTCGAAGTCCGGGGGGGCCACCTACCCTGGGAGGTCCTAATGCAGGCTCAAATTTCTTCTTCTATAACCCTGCCCGGGTTAATACGGGAATGCAGGAATTCCTTAGACAATGGGGGCCAAGGGAGCTTAAAGATAACTGGAGGACAGATCCCGGAAATATTTCTTCCGGAGGAGAACAAGACCTGGATCAGGTTTCAGAATTGATTATTGCTAATAACCCAAAGTTCAATCCGCAGACGTATATAGAAAGTATCCCCAATGATCCTGTCGTGATAGATAGCCTTGACGCCCAGCGCAATAATGCCTATTACAGGCTGGGATTGATCTACAAGGAAAAATTTTCAGAAAGAGAACTGGCAAAAGAAAGACTTTTATCCCTGCTTGATTTTACTACTGAAGAAAGAATGGTATTACCGGCATCCTATTACCTGTACCAGATCTATCTGGAAGAGGGCAATATGGCTGAAGCGGAGAGATATAAGAACAAGGTACTTCAGGATTACCCGGACTCCAGGTATGCCACAAGGATCTTAAATCCCGGTTCAGCTTTGGAAATGGAAGATTCCGCAGAGAAAAAATATAACGAAATGTATGTGCTGTTTGAGACAGGCGAATTTGGGCAGGTAATTTCGCTTGGAGAGCAATACCGTGATGAGTTTAATGACCATGAACTGCTCCCCAAAATTGAACTTCTGCATGCAACCGCAACCGGAAGATTATACGGGTTTGATGCATATAAGGAAGCCCTAAGGCAGGTAGCTGTTAATTACCCGCAAACAGAAGAAGGGATAAGGGCCAGAGAAATGGTTGATACCGCTTTGCCAAAAATGGCAAAGAGCGATTTTAATAATAACCAGGGGAAGGTGAAAATGCTGTACAATTTTCCTTCCGGGGAAAAGGTGGAAGCGATGGACCTGAAACAGGTGATTGAGGAAGCACTTGGGGAGTTGAATTATAAAAATTACAGCACTTCCATAGATGTTTACAATGTGGATACTATCTTTGTCGTGGTGCATGGAATTGAGAATATGGAACGTGCAGGTGGGTTTGAAGAGTTATTACGGGTTAATAAGGATTATGGAATAATGAAAACCCCTGTAGTCATATCCTCAGATAATTATCGTGTGGTACAATTACATAAAAATCTCGATGCCTATTTGAGCCGAAATACAAAACCCTAACCCCCAATTTTTATACCCCAATCCCAAAACCCCCAAATTATGTTTAACAAAACAAACACCCCCGGCAACAACCCGGAGTCCAGTAAAGAACAAAGCAGGATTGCAGCAGGAACTGTTATCACAGGAGACATAGAGGCCAAAGGAGGCTTTCGTATAGAAGGAACTATTAAAGGCAATGTTACCACAGCAGGAAAAGTTGTGATAAGCAAAGGAGGACTTATTGAAGGCAACCTCACCTGCCAGAATGCAGATTTTGAAGGGAGGTTTAAAGGAAAGCTGGTAGTACAGGACACTTTGACATTGCGTTCTACTGCTGTGATAGAGGGAGAGGTAATCTCCGGAAAACTGTCTGTAGAGCCGGGAGCAAGTTTTAATGCTACCTGTGCAATGAAAGGAAATGTAAAAACCCTCTCAAAAGATGGCCAAAAACAAAAGGAGCGCTCCGCATGATAAATACCTGGAATTCGTAAATATTGCGATCCAAATGGGAATTATCATTGCAGCCGGCGTTTTTATAGGCATATGGCTGGACAAGAAATACCCAAACGAATACTCTGCTTTTACAATTGGGATCTCACTCCTTGGTGTGTTTATTGCACTTTACCAGGTGATAAGAAAAGTGATCCAGATGAGTAAAGACGAATAAAACTATCTATGAAGACCGAAATTATTAAGTTCCTGGCAAAGTTGTTGCCTTT
>DATHWA010000419.1:0-5332 GCA_035461025.1 Gillisia sp.
TAGGACTATATATTGTCAATAAAGAAACCAGGCCCCGCGGATAGTTTTGAATATGGAATATTTCAGGAAATTTTCAGATTTTATAGCTGAATTAAGTCCGGCCTTTACAAGTGCTTAGAATTTAGTCTAAGTTCCAGATTCTGGAAGCAAAGCCCTTTGGATTCTATTCCTTGAGAAGAAAATTTAATTTTAATAAAAAAATTTGCAAAGACCCCGTTTTTATTACCTGGTGAATATTCAGTATCTGGGCTACAGACTTCACGGCTGGCAGCGACAGCCAAATTTTAAAACGGTGGAAGGTCTTATTAAAAAGACCCTGAAATTCGTACTCCCGGATTTAAAAACCAAATTGCTGGGTTCCAGCAGAACAGATGCCATGGTCTCTGCCAATCAGGCTGCTTTTGAACTGTTTGTCTATGATCACCCCCTTCCGGATCTTTCGGAATTTCTTCAGGTATTTAATAAAAATCTTCCTCCGGATATTAAGGCGCTTAGCATAGAGGAAGTTGACGCCGCTTTTAATATCATTCAGCATCCAAAGCAGAAAGAATATTTATACCTTTTTTCCTTCGGAAGTAAAAACCATCCTTTCTGCGCTCCTTTAATGGCAAACTTTCAGGAGGAGCTCGATATTAAGCTCATGAAAAAAGGAGCAAAATTATTTCAGGGCGAACATAATTTTAAAAATTATACTGTAGCACCTTCAGCTAAAACCATACTGGTGAGAAATGTGGATGTTTGTCATATTTCTGAAAACAACCTTTATACAGCTAACTTTTTTCCGGAGCAAAGTTTTGTCTTTACTGTGAAGGGCACCGGATTCCTTAGATACCAGATAAGGCTTATGATGGGAACTCTTATCCAGTTAGGTAAAGGAGAGGTGAGTCTCGAAGATATCAAGGACAGCCTGAAACCTGAAAGCGAAATGACGATGACCTACATTGCCCCTGCATCCGGCCTAATCCTGAATAAAATTGATTTCACATAATCCTTAGTAAAATACCATTCCCTTTGAATCCTGATTTCCAAAGGTATGGGACCGGGAGAAGAAAATATATATCAACCTTTCTTTTCCAAAATTGTAAGTGCAAGCCGGATTGTCCCGTAATCTATTGCCTCCTGAAAATGTTCATAATAAGCTTTAAGAGTTTCAGGATCATCTAATTCTTTTTTAGCTTTTCCCACGGCTTCCAGATCTTCCTGTGAAATTAGCTTTTTAAGATCTATAATCTCCCCGTCACTGTACAATTTAGCAAGGTGTGAGTAGATAGTTGTTGAGGCCAATCCTCGTTTTAAAGCGATTTCCTCGACGCTAAAACCTTCCTGAAAAAGCTTTTGGGTCTCTTTATATGTATTGCTCTTTTTAGTTTTTTTTCCGCTTCTTTTCTTCTTACTGAAGGCTATGATCTCTTTTATGAACTGGTATCCATAATCCTGCATCTTCTTTCTTCCAACCCCGCTTATTTCCATAAACTCCTCATCTGTCATTGGGCGTTCCTTTTCCATCTCCTTCAAAGAAGCGTCACTAAAAATGTGGTAGGCAGGTATATCTTCCTCACGAGCTATTTCAAGCCGTAACTGTCTTAATTTCTCGAATAGGGTGGAGGCTTTCGCTTCTTTTTCCTGGACCCCGGCCGGAGTAGTAAGTATTTTTTCCGGAACCTTCGCGAGTTTAACCTTTGCCTTTTCGAACAAAACTTCTTTGGCCAAAGGGGTTAATCGTAAATGATTGTGTCGATGAAAAGCGATCTCTATAAAACCCAGGTTGATGAGCTGGATGATATATTGCTGCCAGTCTCTCCAGGAGATTTCCGCCCCAACACCATAGGTTTTTAGTTGCTGATAGTTTTTCTCGAGTACAGCCTCATTTTTGGCGCCTCTAAGCACATCTATTACAATGGTTATAGACTCGGCACCCTTTAGCCTGTAAATGCAGGAAAGCGCCTTCTGCGCAATCACGGTCCCGTCAAAGAATTGTGGCGGATTTTTACAAATATCACAGTTCCCGCAGTCCTCCTGTTTAAGTTCTCCAAAATAGCTAAGCAGGATCTTCCTCCTGCAGGTAACTGCTTCAGAATATTGCTTCATTCGCTCCAGTTTGGCCAGCTGTACCTGCTCATTTTTGGAGTTGGCAGCAAACTTTTGCAGCTGTACCACATCTGCATAACTATGAAAGAGCAGGGTTTGGGAAGGTAACCCATCCCTGCCTGCCCGGCCAATTTCCTGATAATAGCCTTCCAGGTTCTTGGGCATATTGTGGTGGATCACCCAGCGAATGTTGGATTTATCTATGCCCATCCCAAAAGCGATAGTGGCACAAATGATTTGTTGTTTATCATTTATAAAATCGTCCTGGATCTTGATACGTTCAGCGTGACCCAACCCGGCGTGATATGCTTCGGCTTTCATCCCTTTTGCTTTTAGTCGTGCGGCGATTTCTTCAGTACTCTTTCGGCTAAGGCAGTATATGATCCCGCTTTCATTTTTTCTGATTTTAACAAAATTCAGGATCTGTTCAAACCTTTTTATGCCTTGTCTTACCTCAAGACTAAGATTTTTTCGGTCAAAGGATGCTATATGTTTATTGGCCCCGGGAATATTTAATTGTTGGGCAATATCTTTACGCGTAGCTTTATCGGCCGTTGCAGTGAGGGCGATAATGGGAGTAGAGGGGAAGCGGTTCTTTAAATATCCCAGTTGGGTATAGGCCGGCCGGAAGTCGTGACCCCAGCTGGAGATGCAATGAGCTTCATCTATCGCAATTAAACTAAGCTTCTCCGGAGCAAGAACCCGGTCAATAATCTGAAGACTTTCAGGAGCAACATAAAGCAATTTCAGTTCCCCGGCTTCTACCCGGCTAAATATGTGCTGATGCTCATCTGAACTTTGACTACTATTCAGAAAAGCCGCTGGAATACCATTGGCAGTAAGACCATCTACCTGATCCTTCATGAGGGCGATTAATGGCGAAACAACCAGGGTGATACCGGGTAGCAAAATTGCGGGAAGTTGGTAGCATATTGATTTCCCCCCTCCCGTAGGCATGATCACCAGGTTATCTTCCCCGGCGAAAACAGCATCTATTATTTTCTTTTGAAGTGGCCGGAAGGTATCATAACCAAAATACTCTTTTAAGGTGCTTAAAAGTTGCGCTTCTTTCATGGGCGCAAAGATATGGGATAGATGAAGAGGAAGAAAACCGCTTTCCTAATATTTTCAAGCTTTCTGATTAGATTCAAATCATTGTTGTCCGGTGAAAGAGGCTAGACCGCTACGCTTTTGGAATCTCGAACCTGGACTAAAATCTGAGGGCCTGAAAAATAGTCACTTACACTCTGCTGCATAACTTGAAATTTTCTAAACTATTTTAGACCCACCCCCCTGGTCGAGGTTAATAAGTCCCCTGAGAATATATAGAAATGCTTAAGGAATATTTTACATAATTTAATCGGGCTACAATGGATTCAATTTTAAAATATTATCCCGGCAATAATTCTTCAAAACCCGAAATCCAACCAAAACTTTTATATTTTTATAAAAATTACACTACATGGTAAAACGCAAAAGACTTTTATTAAGGCGGCCCAAGTCTACAAAAGCATTAAACCAGGCTCCCGGTACGGTAACTTATATTGGAAGAAAAGAATCTTCCGAGACTAAACTGGAAGTCATCGATTATAATAAAGATAGCTTTGAGCGCTATGCCTCAACAAGGCCGGAGGATGCCTTTGATTTTGAGAATGAGAACAGGACCACCTGGATCAATATTGATGGCCTTAGCAATACACAGGAAATTGAAAAGCTTGGAAAATACTATAACCTTCATCCATTGATCCTGGAGGATATAGTCAACACCAATCAAAGGCCCAAGATTGATGAGTACCAGGATTTTCTTTTTGTGGTTGTGAAAATGCTTTATTTTCCAAAAGAATCTGCCTCCAAAACAAATGGAGCTCTTGTAAGTGAGCACGTGAGTTTTGTGATGGGCGAAGATTATGTGCTCAGTTTTCAGGAAGCGGGAGGCGACGTTTTTGAAGGGGTAAGGGAAAGGCTGGCGAATGGCAAAGGCCGAATACGCAGCAACGGAGCAGATTATTTACTTTTTTGCCTTTTGGATGCCATCATAGATAATTATTTTGAAGTGGTAGATCATATGGGAGATAGGATAGAACTTCTTGAAGAAGATCTATTCCAGGAGCAGCCCAGTGACGATATCACTTTTGAAATCCAGGAATTAAAGCGCACCATCCTGCGCATAAGACGAGCGGTTTTTCCATTGCGGGAAGTATTGAGCAGGCTGGAGAAAATGGACAGTCACCTGCTACAGGATAAGACAAGGAATTACTTCCGGGACTTGTATGACCATATTACCCAGGTTTCAGAAAACATTGAGATCTACCGGGAAATGACCTGGGGGTTAATGGATATGTATATGACCACAATTAGTCACAAAATGAATGAGGTCATGAAGGTCCTTACTATCATTGCCACTATATTCATACCACTTACTTTTATAGCAGGGATCTACGGGATGAACTTTGAATTTATGCCGGAACTGGAATGGAAGTATAGTTATTTCGTATTATGGGGAATTATGCTAATCGTGTTTGTATTAATGTTATACTTTTTCCGAAGGAAGAAATGGTTGTAACTTAAGCGTATGAAGGAATGATCAAAAGAATAAGTCTAACCGTTTTACCATTTATTTTTTTATTTAATTCCTGTAAAATCGGGCCAGAGATGAATTTGGATCAACAAAATAAAAAACCTAAAGAAATGAATGTTGCATATATTGGTACTTATACCAAAAAAGAGGATCACGTAGATGGCAAGGCAGAGGGAATTTATACGGTTTATCAGGATCCCGGCACCGGTGAACTGAAATTTGGAGCCACAGCTGCAATCATTACTAATCCATCGTTTGTAAAAGTGGGAAAGAATAAGAAAACTTTATATGCAGTAAGTGAATTGGGGGAAGGGGATGCGCATTCCGGATATATTCATTCGTTCAGGATCAATGATGATCATAGCCTTGAGGCGATAGGTAAAGTGTCTACGGAAAGTTTTGCCCCTTGTTATATTGCTGAAGATAATTCCGGCAAATTTATTTTTGTTGCCAATTATGTTGAGGGAGTTGTGATGCTGTATGAAAAGAAGTCTGATGGCAGTCTTAAGCCGAAGCAGAAAATCACTCTTGAAAATCCGGAAAAATCTCACCCACATTCGGTTAATATCACCGCAAAAAATGAGCACATTTTTATAAATGACCTTGGGAATGATCGCATATGGTTCTATAATTTTAATGCTGAAGAAGGGAAATTAATGCCACATG
>DATHWA010000420.1:0-5015 GCA_035461025.1 Gillisia sp.
GAAAACAAACGCGATCTTGAGAAACTTGCAGAAATAGAACAGAAATTAAACTCCCCACATACAGGAACTGATAACAGATAATTTTAGGGCCAATCTACAGTCAATTTAATAATCACTGTTATCTCCGATTAAAGAAGTAGAGCTATCTAGACTCTCTTCCTCAATATATATTAATTCTCCCTTTTAAAATTAACCCAATTGTATACATTCTCTTCCAGGATATTTAAAGGCAACGCCCCGTTGAGCAGCACTATATCATGGAATTCACGAATATCAAATTTATCGCCCAGGTCCAGGCGTGCCTCTTCCCTTAATTCCAGGATCTTATTCATACCTACCTTATAAGCAGTCGCCTGCCCCGGCATCACAATATGCCTTTCCACCATTTTGACACAGTCGCTTTCAGGGTTAGGAGTATTTTGCTTATAATAATCTATTCCCTGTTCCCTTGTCCATTTCTTTGCATGAATACCTGTATCTACAACAAGCCTGCAAGACCTCCACAGTTCCATAGCCAGCCTTCCAAAATTTGAATAAGGATCTTTATAAAAACCGATTTCTTTAGGAACCAGCTCGCTATACAGTCCCCATCCTTCAACGTAAGCCTGATAATTTTTAAATTTTCTAAATGAAGGTATATTCTCCAGTTCCTGTGCTATTGCTATTTGCATATGATGTCCCGGGATCCCCTCGTGAAATGCCAATGCTTCCATCTGGTAGACAGGCATAGCATTCATATCATAGAGATTTGCATAATATGTTCCGGGCCGGGACCCATCCAGTGCAGGTTGCTGGTAAAAAGCTTTACCTGCACTTCTCTCTCTAAACGGTTCTACCGCCTTTACTACAATATCTGCAGTAGGTTTTGTAAGGAAGAGGTCATCAAGACGATTTCTCATAGAATCAATAATAGCGGTGGCTTCCTTAAGATATTTCTCCTTTCCCTCTTTAGTATTGGAATAATAAAATTGTTCATCTGTTCTCATGAATTCAAAGAAATCCTGGAGAGTACCTTCAAAACCAACTTCTTCCTTGATCTTTTCCATTTCACCATGTATCCTTGCAACTTCACTCAGGCCAAGCTCATGGATGGCATTCGCACTTAAATCCAAAGTAGTAGTACGCTTCAAAGCAAGTTGATAAAATTTATCTCCCTTCGGGAATTTCCATGCCCCGTGATCTGTAGTAGCACGTTGTTGTTGATCTTCAAGAGCAGCTATGAGATTATCGTAGGCAGGTTTCACAGATGACACCAATGCTTCCTCGGCTTGCGCAATTAATTTACGCTCTGCTTCCTCTGTAAGGTCCAGCTTCTCGATTTTATCCATGAAATCCTGCAGCAAAGCACTGGATTCCCTGGAGGTCGCAAATGGTTTCCCACTAATGATATTTCGGGAAGCATCCAGCACCCTTTCAAATACAAATTGCGGGGGCAGGATAGCATTCTGCTCCCTAAGTCTCATTCCTTTAATGATCTCTTCGAAAGCTTTCGGAATGCCATTTAAACGCGAAATATAATCCCGGGCATCTTCTCCAGAATCAATCTTATGCATGCTTATCAGGAATGCTGGTAGCTCTGCGTGATACCCATGCATCTGGTTGATGGGATAATTGTAAAAGCGGTAGTCATAATCCTCGATCTCATTCTCCAGTTCCTGCCGGAATAGTCGATAGCTTAAACGAGCCTCCTCATTCAGAGCATTTTCGTCAACGTCATTCTTGAGAAACTTTAAACGCTCCTTGGCTTTTTTTAGATCGTCTGCTTCCTTCTGAGTGGAGAAATCGTCCCACTTGCCATAATTGGTCTTTTTGCCCATCCGCGTTTGGAGCATAGGAGATTCCGCCAGATCCTCTTCAAACCAGAGTTCCAATTGCTCATTAAAATCTGCTGATGCCACTTCTATTTCATCCCCGGTAAAATCTGTTTTTTCCTCTTTCTTACAGGAATACAAACTCACTAATACAATAAGGATAAAAGCATTTTTTTTTAAATTCATACTATTCCTCTAAAACTGAAAAATTAATATAAGAATCCCCATAGACCGTGTGGGTCTGCTTTTTAAAATCTTCTTCCTTAGCCTCAAAAATATTGGGAACGTAAGTCTGCGGATTAAGATCGATCAAAGGAAACCAGGTACTCTGCACCTGTATCTGTAATTTGTGTCCCTTCTTAAAAGTATGGTTGATATCCTGAAGGTTAAACGAAACATCTGTCTTTTTATTAGCTTCAAACGCCTCGGGATTTTCAAAACTGTTTCTAAAACGCCCTCTTATTACCTCACTTCGCACCATCATATGGTAATTGCTCATTTTAAGATAATCCTGTGTTTCTTCATAATCCTCGGCATCCGGAGGGTAAACATCAATGACTTTCACAACCCAATCTGCCGCTGTTCCTGTGGTGGCAACTTTTAGATGAGCTTCAATTGCCCCTGTAAGGGTCATATCCTCTTGTAGAACAGGAGTTTCAAATACCAATACATCAGGACGTCTGGCAGCAAAACGTTGATCATCTGTCATATATTTTCTTGGAGTGAAGACTATTTTGATATCTTCAGAATAAGGAACAGGTTTTTTAGGGTCGCTCACAAAGGAGACTTCTGCTGCAGAAGGCTCATTGTTCAACTGCTGATCATCACCCAGGTAAAATTTTCTGCTGGTGATATTTTTTGGAGGCCAGATATCAAAAGATCTCCATTCCTTTTTTCCGGTATCAAAAATATGTGCTTCCGGAAGGCTCACCGTGCCGTTTCCATCCTCTTTTAAGAAGTGATTGAAGAACTTAGTCTCTGTTTCTTTTTGATATATTTCTGAAAGATTATCTCCAAAATAGACATTTCCAATAGCCTGTCTGTTAGATTTACGAGCCCAGTCTCCGTGGCTCCAGGGGCCCATCACCAGAATATTGAAATTATCGCTGTTCCTTTCTATCGCTTTGTAAGTTTCAAAAGGGCCGTAAAGATCTTCAGCATCAAATAAGCCACCAACTACCATTACTGCCGGTTTAATATTTTCGAGATGCTGGATGATCCCTCTCTTTTGCCAAAATTCGTTATAATTGGGGTTCTCTTTTAGTTGCTGCCAAAAAATATTGTCCTCTCCGTAATATTTATCCAGGTTGCTTAAAGGTCCTGCATCCAGAAAAAACTGGTATTGATCTTTTGTACCAAGGTCCGGAAATTCATACCAGGCCTCTGCTGTTGGTTCTTCCTTTTCATATCCAAAGACCGAAGTGGCCCTCCAGAAACTCAACAGATATGCCCCGTTGTGATGAAAATCATCAAAGAAAAAATCCCCAATTGGAGCCTGTGGTGAAACCGCTTTTAATGCGGGGTGGTTGCTCAATAAAGAGTAGGTAGAATAAAACCCGGGATATGATATTCCCCATACTCCAACCCTTCCGTTGTTATTATCAACATTATTAACAAGCCACTCAATCGTATCATAAGTATCACTTGCTTCATCAATGTCGCCATCATTTTTATTCGGAATAAATGCCCTCATATTATCATAAGTTCCCTCGCTCATCCATCTACCCCGAACATCCTGATAGACAATGATATTTCCTTCTTCCATTAAGAATTCATTGGGGCCAATTTTGGAACGTAACTGTTCCTCCCCGTAGGGCCTGGAACTGTAAGGAGTCCGGGACATTATAATAGGGTATTCTCTGGAAGTATCTTTTGGGGAATATATAGTAGTATGGAGTTTCACTCCATCACGCATCGCGATGCTTACTTCTTTTTTATTGTAGTGATCTTCTATTTTGTAAGTATCCACCTCCTGTCCAAAAAAGGAAGCAGACACAAATAAGCTTAACAGGAAAATTAAAGGGGATTGTAATAATTTCATTTCTTAGGGTTTTAAAGGCCCTAAGATAGAAATTAAGCGATTAACCCTAAAGAAATTTTAATTTATACTATCTGGATCAAATTTATCCAGGCCTTCTCTTAACCAATTGAGATATTCCTTTTCATTGGGGGTATAACCTACCGGGGGATTTAAAAGATTTACTTCCGGATCCAGCAACACATAAAATGGCTGAGAGTTATTCTTGAAATTCACCGTCTGGAATGTCGCCCATTTATCTCCTATAGTCCTTATCTTTTTAATTCCCCCTTTTTCCCGTAGATAATTGAACTGCTCATTTTCAGGAAGATTGACCTTGTCATCAACATAAAGGGAAACCAGTATGTAATCATTTTTTATGATATCATAAACCTCCGGATTGCTCCAAACCTGCTCTTCCATTTTTCGGCAGTTGACACAGGCCCATCCTGTAAAGTCCAAAAGTATAGGTTTGTTCTCCTCCCGGGCGGCCTCAAGGCCTTTCTCCCAGTCTTTATAAGCCTTGAGGCCTAAAGGACCTTCAGTCGGCTTATCGTAGACACTATAAAATAAAGGTGGAGGGAAACCACTTAAAAGTTTAAGGTTTGCAAAGCCGGTATTTGTAAGTCCGGGCAAAAGATAAACCACAAAGACCAGGGTAAGGGTTCCAAGACCAAAGCGTACTTTGCTTATTTTCTGTTTTGGACCATCGTGAGGGAATCGAATAAGTCCAAATAAATAAAGCATCAGGCCAATTGCAATTAGGATCCATATCCCTATAAAGATCTCTCTTTTAAGAATTCCCCAGTGCTCAACTAGATCTGCATTGGATAAGAATTTAAAGGCAAGGCCCAGTTCTATAAAACCTAAAACTACCTTTACTGTATTTAACCAGCCACCACTTTTCGGCAACGAATTAAGCCAGTTAGGAAATAAAGCAAACAAGGCAAAAGGCAATGCAAGCGCAAGACCAAAGCCCCCCATTCCGAAAGAAAGCTGGGTAGCTCCACCATCTGTTGTAAGCGATCCTCCAAGCAGGGAACCTAAAATAGGGCCTGTACAGGAAAAAGAAACCAGCGCCAAAGTGACTGCCATAAAAAATATACCGACTATACCTCCAAAACTGGAAGCCTTATCATCCATTCTACTGCTCCAGGAGCTGGGAAGGGTTATTTCATAGTAACCAA
>DATHWA010000421.1:0-7275 GCA_035461025.1 Gillisia sp.
AGGTCTTCAAATGAAATAAGATTGGGAAGCCTGTCGCCCAGCATCCTGTTCCCTACCTGATCATGATTTTGGATAGATACTACAAAATGATAAAGCGGGAGATCCTTTGGACTATTGCCAATTGTTCTTTTCCTGTGAGAAGAATATATCCCATCATAGATAAACCCCTGTTTAAATGATTTTGCCAGCTGAGTAATTTTTCCATAGTCGCTGTAATACCCATCCTTTTCCCCCGTGAGCAACGTATGTACCGCGTGATGAAAATCATCAACCCACTGTCCTTCCAGGCCAAATCCACCTTTAGCGTATGTGTTGACCACCTTAGTGTCATTAAGATCGCTTTCGGCAATAAGAACATAGGTGCGGCCGGTTTTTTCTTCCAGTTCATCGACCTTTTGGCTCATTTCTTTTAAAAGATGCCTTGCCCCGCGATCTATTATCTCATGAATTGCATCCAGCCTTAACCCGTCAAAGTGGAATTCCTCCAGCCACATCAAGGCATTCTGAAGGAAAAAATTTCGCACCTCATCACTATGCTTGTCATCAAAATTAATTGCAGCCCCCCAGGGAGTCTGATATTTTTCAGTAAAGTAAGGCCCGTATTGCGAAAGATAATTCCCCTCCGGCCCCATGTGGTTGTATACCGCATCAAGCAATACCGCTATACCTTTCCTGTGGCAGGCATCTATCATTTTCTTAAGTCCGTGACTGCCACCATAACTATGTTGTGCGGCATAAGGATAAACCCCGTCATAGCCCCAATTCCTATCACCCGGGAATTGAGAGATAGGCATAATTTCTATTGTATTGACTCCAAGGTCCAGTAGGTGATCCAGTTTATTAATAACTGCCTCAAAAGTTCCTCCCTCCGTGAATGTCCCTACGTGCAATTCATAAATAACCATTTTGGAGATGGGAAGCCCACTCCAATCCTCATCCTTCCAGGAAAAATTAGGATCTACGATCTGGGACCACGAATGAACGCCTTCAGGCTGAGAGCGGGAAGCAGGATCTGGAAATTCGTGCTCTTCATCGATTATAAACTTATAGAGATCACCGGGACCGGTATCATTGACTAATCCTTCCCAATAACCATTTTTATCTTTATTAAGAGGGATAGGTTTTTTATCCTTTAACCGTACGGCCACATTTTTCTTAAATGGTGCCCATACACAAAACCTTGTTTTATTATCTTTAAAATATTCTGCTCCTGTCTTTCTGTTCATTATATCAAATTATGATCTTGGAATTATCAAATCTAAGAAGGATAATCCCTAACATTTAAGGTTTAGTAATATTTTAACGGAGAAGTTTGACCTTCTTATCTAAATTTAAGTACTTTAAAACCGGCCGGCTAATCATTTACAATATATAACGGGCAAAAGGAAAATATATCAAATATGAAATTAATGAATATTGAAGGACATTTAAGAGTAAGTATAGATAATGTAACTCCTGTAATAGACTGCGGAAAGTATCCAATAAAAAGAATAGTAAATGAACGGGTAGACGTAACTGCCGATATATTTGGGGATGGGCACGACAAAGTAGATGCGGTGCTTTTGTTCCGAAAGAAGCAAAAAGGAAAGGGCAAGGAAAAGAAATGGCAGGAAAAACCTATGGAATTCCTGGGAAATGACAAATGGACAGCCCATTTTCAGGCACCGGAAACCGGATATTATGAGTATACCATTGAGGGCTGGATAGATCATTTTAAGACCTGGCAGGATGGCCTTCTCAAAAAATATGATGCAAACCAACCCATCCAGACCGAACTTCTTATTGGGGTTCAAATGATGGAAGAGGCTATAGCCCGGGCTACCGCTCCAGATAAAAAGAAGCTGCAAAAATGGATAGAAGTATTAAAGGATGATGATAATGATGAGGACTCTGTAGCGCTTGCCATAAGTGAAGACGTTTCCCATCTCATGTATCATTCAAGGGATAAGACAGCTGCAAGCCGATATGACAAAGTTCTGGAAGTATTGGTAGAAAGGGAAAGGGCTTTATTTAGTACCTGGTATGAATTTTTCCCCCGTTCTACCTCCCCGGAAGAAGGAACTCATGGAACGTTTCAAACCAGCGAAAGGATTCTGGAAGGCATAAGCAAAATGGGGTTTGATGTCATCTATCTTCCTCCAATTCATCCAATTGGACGTAGTCACCGTAAAGGTATGAACAATGCCACACAGGCAGGACCGGATGATCCCGGATCTCCTTGGGCTATTGGAGCAGCGGAAGGTGGCCACAAAGCAGTTCACCCCGAGCTGGGCACTATAGATGATTTCGTGAATTTTGTAGGTAAAGCCAATGATGTAGGGCTTGAAGTAGCATTGGATTTTGCAATTCAATGCTCTCCAGATCACCCTTACGTAAAAGAGCATCCGCAATGGTTCAAGTGGAGGCCGGATGGTACTGTTCAATACGCAGAGAATCCTCCAAAAAAATACCAGGATGTACTTCCTGTAAATTTTGAGAATGCAGACTGGGAAAACCTTTGGAAAGAATTAAAAAGCATTATAGAATTCTGGATAGATAAAGGGGTAAAGATCTTTAGAGTAGATAATCCACATACGAAATCCTTTATCTTTTGGGAGTGGTGTATCCAAAAGATCAATCAAAAATATGATGGAATAATTTTTCTTGCTGAAGCATTTACCCGTCCAAGGGTAATGGAAAAATTAGGGAAAATTGGTTTCACCCAATCCTATACTTATTTTACCTGGAGAAATAGTAAAGCTGAATTTATAGAATATCTTACAGAACTTACAAAAACTGAAATGAGGGAATATTATAGGCCTAATTTCTGGCCCAATACCCCGGATATTCTTCCCATTTCCCTGGAACATAAAGAGGAACCCTCATTTATTATAAGGTTAATACTGGCCGGTACCCTCTCCTCGAATTACGGGATGTACGGTCCCTTGTTTGAATTTAATTTAAATGAACCTTATCCCGGAAAAGAAGAATACACCCGTTCAGAAAAATATGAAATAAAGCACTGGGACTGGGATAAGCAAAATAAAACCAAAGAAACAATCACCCTGTTAAACAGGATAAGAAAGGAGAATAAAGCCTTGCAAAGTACCTGGAACATTGAATTTTGTGATACAGATAATGAACAAATCATGTGCTATTCCAAAATAAGCCAGGACCAGGAGAATAAACTTTTAATCGTTGTAAGTCTGGATCCATACAACAGCCAGTCCGGCTGGGTGAAAGTGCCTATAAAACAATTTGGTTTTAGTGAACATGAATCTTATGCTGTCCACGACCTGTTGACAGATTCCAAATATTTCTGGGAAAATGAGTGGAACTATGTAGCTCTCCATCCCAACACCCTCCCGGCACACATATTCAGAATTCAGAAAAGATAAAGAAAAAGACTTATTATGACAGACCAATCACATAAAGACGAGCAATTATACTGGTACAAAGATGCCATTATTTATGAATTACATATTAAAGCATTTTATGACAGCAATGGTGACGGAATAGGCGATTTTGCAGGGCTGATGCAGAAACTGGATTACCTGGAAGATTTAGGGGTCACCGCTATTTGGCTTTTGCCCTTTTACCCTTCACCATTAAGAGATGACGGCTATGACATTGCCGATTATTATACAATTAATCCTTCTTATGGGGACATAAAGATCTTTAAGAAGCTCATCAAGGAGGCACATAAAAGAGGCCTTAAGATAATTACCGAGCTGGTGATCAATCACACCTCAGACCAGCATCCATGGTTCCAGCGGGCAAGAACTGCACCTGTGGGTTCCAATCACAGGGATTATTATGTGTGGAGTGATGACCCGAATAAATATAAGGATGCAAGAATAATTTTTACTGATACAGAACCTTCAAACTGGACGTGGGACCCTGTGGCTAAATCATATTTCTGGCACAGGTTTTTCTCCCACCAGCCCGATCTTAATTTTGATAACCCAAACGTGCAAGAGGAAATATTCAAGATCATGGATTTCTGGTGTAAGATGGGAGTAGACGGCTTTAGGCTGGATGCGGTACCATATCTATTTGAAAGAGAAAACACAAACTGCGAGAACCTACCTCCAACGCACGAATTTCTTAAAAAACTGAGAGCGTATGTAGATAAACATTTTGACAACAAGGTATTGCTGGCAGAAGCCAATATGTGGCCGGAAGACAGCGCCGCTTATTTTGGAGACGGGGATGAATGTCATATGAATTACCACTTCCCTATTATGCCAAGAATGTTTATGGCAGTGAAAATGGAAGACCGGTATCCTATAATTGATATTATTGATCAGACTCCTGAAATACCAGAATCCTGCCAGTGGGGGATCTTTCTAAGAAACCATGATGAACTTACCCTTGAAATGGTTACAGATGAAGAAAGGGATTATATGTATAAGGTATATACCAAAGACCCACAGGCCAAGATAAATGTGGGGATTAGGCACCGCCTGGCACCACTCCTTGAGAATAACCGCAGTAAGATTGAACTAATGAACGTGTTGTTATTCTCACTTCCGGGTACACCTATTATATATTATGGCGATGAAATTGGAATGGGTGATAACTTTTACCTGGGTGACCGGGACGGAGTAAGGACTCCCATGCAGTGGAGTGCCGACAGAAACGCAGGTTTCTCATCTGCCAACCCTCATAAACTTTATTTACCTGTGGTCATAGACCCGGAATATAAATATGAATCTGTAAATGTAGAATCGCAACAAATGAATTCTTCATCCCTCCTGTGGTGGATGAAAAGGGTGATAAGCATGCGTAAAAAATTTAAGGCTTTTGGAAGGGGAGATATCAACTTCCTATCCCCTACCAACGCAAAAATTATTGCTTATACAAGAACTTATGAAGATGAGGATATTCTTGTATTAGCAAATCTTTCTCGCTTCTCACAGGCTGCAGAACTGGACTTAGAAGCTTATGATGGTTATACACCTGTTGAGGTCTTTAGTCACAACAAATTTCCTCAAATAACAGAGGAGCCATATCTTTTTACTATGGCACCTCACGGTTACTATTGGTTCCAGCTGGAGAAAGAAAAAGATCATTTACCAGATAGTGTGGCTACTCCAGAAATTGCCGTCGAGGAATGGGCAGATCTTTTCAGGAATAAAGCTAAAACAAAACTGGAGAGTAAGATCCTGCCGGGTTATCTTAAATCCTGCAGGTGGTTTGGTGGTAAATCCCGGGTGATCCAAAATCTTACTATTGTAAGTAATATTAAAATCCCTGTAAAAGAGGTTTATACGACCCTTATCACAATTGAGGTAAACTATAATGATGGCCTACCGGAGATCTACCAACTGCCGCTTGCCTTTACCACTTCTAAAAAAGAGGAAATCTTAAAAGAGGTGCCTAAAAAAGGTCTCATTGCTAACCTCAAATTAGGCGAAGAAGAAGGAATCTTATTTGATGCTGTTTATAATGAAGATTTTAGAAATGTGCTCTTCAGCAACATAAGAAAGGGAAGGAAACTGCAAAATGGTTCCGGAAACATAGTATTCTATCATAGTGAAGGAAATGCTTCAATGGGTAAGGGAGAAGTGCATTCCAAGGTTCTAAATGCTGAACAAAGCAATACCTCTCTTATTTTTGATAATAAATATTTTCTGAAATTATACAGGAAGCTTGATAACACGATAAATCCGGATCTTGAGATCACAAAATATTTAACTGAAAAAACAGATTACCAAAACTCCCCGAAGTTTGTTGGAGCAATAGAATATAATCCGGATGAAAAAAATATCATCGTACTGGGAATGATGCAGGACCTTATTCCAAACCAGGGAGATGCCTGGGATTATACCAAAGATGCCCTGGAAAGATTTTTTGAAACTATCCTTACAACTGAAAAGGGTAAAAAGATAAAGCTTCCCGAGGAAGACCTAACCAAACCGCTTTCCTATAAAGATTTGCCGGAAGACCTTAAGGAGTATCTGGGCGTTATTTTTCCTGAAAGGATAAGTTTATTGGGACAAAGAACAGCAGAGATGCATAATGCGCTTGCTGCCAATCCAGACGAGAAGGATTTTGAACCGGAACCTTTCTCCCTGCACTACCAGCGCTCGTTATTTTCTTCCCTGCAATCTCTTACCAGAAACTCTTTCCAAAATCTTCAGAAGAATTTGAAGAATCTACCGGAGGAGATAAGAGATGAAGCAAAAGAAGTGCTTGATATGAAAGCAGATGTTCTTAAATGTTTTAAGAGGGTTTATAAACACAAGATCCCGATAATGAAAATTAGGACCCACGGCGATTATCACCTGGGGCAGGTCCTGTGGACAGGAAAGGATTTTGTGATAATAGATTTTGAAGGGGAGCCTGCCCGGGCCTTTAGTGAAAGACGCCTAAAAAGGTCCCCCCTACGCGATGTAGCAGGAATGGTAAGATCTTTCCATTATGCGGCCTACAGCAGTATTATGGAAGATGAATTCCATCAACAAAGAAAAGAAGGAAATCTTGAAGAGTGGGCAGAGTCATGGTATTATTATGTAACCAGGCTCTTCCTGGAAGGATATTTTGAAAAAGTTGGGGAAAGCAATTTTATCCCCAAGGAGCACGAGGACTTCAAAATCCTTATGGAAACATTTTTACTGGAAAAAGCAGTATACGAACTTAATTATGAACTTAATAATCGTCCTGACTGGGTTTTAATACCATTGAGGGGCATAAAAACTATCATTGGGAGGTATAGAAATGGCTAAACGAGATAAGAACACAACCAACGAGAACAACGATAAAATCACAGGAAACGAAGTAAGAAAAAAGAAGATAGATGAGAAAGATTTAAAAATGCCCAATGCAACAGGAGATAATAAGGTCTCCGGCAAAGGGAAAGAAAAAACTTCTTCTAAATCTTCCAAACCAAAGGGCACTTCAAAATTGCCCCAAAGAGAGGAACCTGCATTTTCAGAACAAAACGAATCCTCCTTCTCCGGAAGTAAAACAGGGGAAGAGTTCCAGGGACCCACAGATAGTCAAAGTGGAAAAACCGGAAAAAAGACCCGGCATACCACTGCAAAAGAAAAGGAACCTTCGAAGCTCACCCAGCCTGCAAAGGGTAGATTTTCAGAGGAATTAGAATCTTCCGGGAGTGCTTTGGAAGGAAGCGGTAAAAAGGCTTTCGCAAATAAAAAAGGACCAAAGGCTAAAGAAAAAAAGCCTTCAAAAATTATGTCCTCAGGCAACCCGGGTGCTACAGAAAAAGCTACTCCGGGTGCTTCGGGAAAAGCAGGGAAGGATGGAATTAGTCCTGGTAAAGAAAAGAAA
>DATHWA010000422.1:0-13019 GCA_035461025.1 Gillisia sp.
AAGGATTTTGAAAAAATAAGATTATCATATAAATCTCCACTAGGCTACTACCGACAAATCCTGGTAGGAGCTCATCCCTATGCTACAGATAATTTTGATCTGGGTTACGATGCCCGCCTCTTCGATTACAACGAAGAAGATATGTACTGGCTTCAGGGAAATAACTGGCTTGTAATTCAGGGGGTACCGGATTTTGAAAAAGACAGGGTGTTACCGCTCGGGGTGGTATTAAAAGAAGAAGGTGAATTCACTATTCAAATCGATTCCCTGGAGAATTTTGCAGAACTACCGAATGTCTATATTAATGATAAGCTCAATGACAGCGTGCACAACCTAACTAAAAGAGCATTTACAGCTACTTCTGAGGCCGGCTACATTCACGACCGCTTTGAAATCATCTTTTATTACGAAGAAGAGCTTCCGGTAGATCCGGGTGGTGGTGACGGAGACGTAGTTGATGCAATAGAGCTAAATGTACGTCATGGACATAATGTACGAGAGATCCAGATCCTTAATCCGGACCAGCTCCCGCTTACAGACCTTCATCTGTTTGATGTAAACGGCAATCTAATAACCACTTACAGAAATGTGTCGCACGAAAAAGAGGTGAGACTCCCGGTGAGAAGTTATAGTTCCGGCGTGTATATTATTAAATTGTACGGAGAGAATATAGTAATCAGCAAAAAGATCATTATAAGTAATTAACAAGTTAATTCTTACAAATACAAGGATTTTACTGACCTAAGAAGTATTTCAGCGAAAAAAGTTGCACTTAAACGTCAAATTTTTCCTGTAAACTGCTTAGTTCTAAATTTTTATATCTAATTTTAGCAAATTATTTATAAAGGTTTAGCGTATGGGCAAAATTACCCCCCGGTTAAAAACCCTTCTTGTTCTTGCAACATTTTTAGGTTTTACCAATTTTATCTTATCGGAAACCAACTTCAATTTAAGAGAGATCGTCCAGAAGAAGATCTTTGTAGAAAATATTGAGGAAGATGCGCCCGTGGCCATTATCGAAGAAGAAAAAACCTTAGAATCCAGAAAAAAGATAACCCCACTTACTCTTCCCGGTGTAAGCGGAATCAAGATGTCTGCTGATAATAATGCGCAGCCGGTTGTTACTCTCGATAAAATAACCAACACTACTTGTGATGGAAATTCCGATGGCTCGATTACAATTAATGTCTCCGGAGGAACTCCACCCTACAGCTACTTATGGAGCAATGGTGATAAAACAAAAGATCTTTCCGGCGTACCCCTGGGCACATATAGTGTCACGGTAACTGATGCCAATGAGCAAACAGGTGGTTTAACTGAAACAGTTGTGGTACAGGATAACATAGCCCCAAATGCTATAACAAAAGATATTACTGTAGAGCTAGATGCTACTGGAAATGCTGCTATGATTGCGGGGGATATCGATAACGGATCAAATGACGCCTGCGGAATTGCATCACTGTCAGTGAATAAAAATTCTTTCACCTGTTCAGACGTTGGTCCAAACACGGTAACCTTAACTGTAACAGACAATAACGGAAATACCAGTACAGCCACAGCAGTTGTGACCGTAAAAGATAACCTAGCACCTGTTGTTATAGCCCAGAATATTACAGTTCAACTGGATGATAATGGACAGACTACTATTACGGCAGGAAATATCGACAACGGTTCCAATGATAATTGCGGAATTGCAGAAATGTCAATTACACCAAATTCATTCGATTGTTCCAGCGTGGGAGCTAACACAGTTACTCTAACAGTAATAGATAGCCACGGAAATTCGGAATCAGCAACAGCAACTGTGACGGTGGAGGATAATGTAGTGCCTGTTGTAAAAACAAAAAATCTTATAATTCAACTCGACGCAAACGGAAATGCTTCCATCGATCAGGATGCGGTAGATGATAACTCCAACGACAACTGCGGCGAACTTACATTTACAACGGATAAAACTTCATTTGATTGTACAAACGTAGGTAACAATACAGTTACCATCACAGTTACAGATGAAAATGGTAACTCTGCTAGCGATACAGCGATTGTTACTGTTCAGGATATTATTATACCTGTGATCGCACCCGCTACTAATATCACTGCAAATACAGATGCCGGACTATGTACTGCCACAGTTGCAATTACAGCACCTACTGTAAGCGATAATTGTTCAGTTGACACCCCCACAGGTACCCGAAACGATAACCAGGCACTTTCAGCTCCATATCCTACCGGTGAAACTATTATTACCTGGAAAGCCACAGATGCAAATAGTAATGATGCAGTACCCGTTACACAAAAGATATTTATTGAGGACAAAGAAGCACCGGAGGCTCCGCAACTAAGCGATATCACCTGGGGATGCAGCTATACAGTTGCGACTCCGGTAGCAGTAGACAATTGTGATAATGAAATTGCTGGAACTGCAAACAGGTCTACAACCTTTACCTCTACAGGAGAAATTATCTGGACCTTTAAAGATACTGCCGGAAATGAATCTACAGCAAAACAAGTAATAACAATCAATCCTCTTTCTGTATCCATTCAAAAGCAGGATATAGTATGTTTTGGTGAAGCAAATGGTGTTGCAGAAGCCGTTGTTACGGGAGGGGTAGCACCTTTTTCCTACGACTGGGGTTCAGCCGGAAATACTGGTAAGGTAGAAAATCTTATTCCAGGTGATTATACAGTTACGGTAACTGATGCCAATGGATGTAATACTTCAGCTCAAGTTAGCATTACAGAACCTTCTGAATTAATGGCTGAATATAGCATTGCAGATGTTACCTGTAGTGGGAACAGGGACGGTAGCATTAATATAACCAATCCTACAGGAGGCTTCGGAAATTATGAATACAGTATCAATGGTACGAGCTGGCAACAAAGCGGCAGCTTTTCGAATCTCTCCGGAGGTACATACTCTATACAAATACGTGATGCCCAAAGTACCGCATGTGTGGTAATTCTTGAACCCTCCTTAGAACTTGGAGAGCCACAAGAACTGGTTATGACAGATGCCACCTTCCAGCAAGTTTCCTGCTTTGGTGCCAGCGACGGGACTATAATTGCAGGTACTGTTAGTGGTGGTAATGGGGATTTTCAATACTCACTGGATAATATCACTTTTAATTCAGATCCTACCTTTAATGAAGTGCCTGCAGGTACTCATACTATTTTTGTAAAGGACAGTAAGGGATGTTCCCTTCAACATACAATAACCGTTACCGGACCTAGCGTACTTAACGCGACTGTTTCCAGGACAAATGTGAGTTGTTTTGAAGGAAACGACGGTAAAATTACTATTACCAACCCAACAGGAGGTCAAGGGAATTTTGAATATAGTATAGATGGCAGCACCTGGCAAACTTCAGGAAATTTTACAGAGCTTACCAGTGGATCATATAATGTTCAAATCCGGGACAAAGATGCTGCCTCATGTATAATCACTTTAAAGGAAAATTACCTGCTTACACAACCCGCCGAACCACTTTTAGTACAGGTTAATACTACAAGAACCACAACTTATGGTACAGCCACAGGTTCCGCAACTGCAAACCCTCTGGGAGGGACCGCACCATATACATATGAATGGAGAGAGGAAAATTCTAACGCAATACTCACTACAACAAAAACTGTCAATAATTTTCCTGCAGGAAATTATACCCTTACAGTGGTAGATTCAAAGGGTTGTCGTATTGAAGAAAATTTCGAAATTATAGATGCACTAGAAGCCTTTATCGTTTCCAGAAGTATCTGTGAAAGTATAGATGGCGCGACAGATATGAGGACTTCCTATTTTGAAGTTGAAAATCATACAGCTTTAGGTGGCGTTGAGCCCTACGAGTATACCTGGAATTTTGGTACAGATGCCACAACCCCTGAACGGGATGGCATAGGGGAACATCAGGTGTTTTTTTCTGAAATAGGAAACAAGGAAATTTTTCTTACTATTAAAGACTCTACAGGAGTAGAACTCACTGTTACACAGTCTTTATATGTAGGTAAATGCTATGAACCCTGTGGAAAATCTGAAAATATTGTTTTTGATCCTGAGAATTTCTACGTTGGAGATATTAACGGCACACCTATAGATCTTTTGAATAATTGTAGTGATGTGGGAGATAAGTTTATTTATTTGGAAGTTGATAAAAGTGCAAACGCCTATAATCCCTATGTAGAATTAGTATATATAGTTAGGAATAATCAAACAACAGAAACACATTTTATTAAGGGTTGTAGGAGTGGTAATGACATTGACGAAGACCCTACCAATAATCAGAGTAATAAAATTGGTGAATTCATAAGATTTACATTAGATCCAATAGATTTTAAATGTGGAGACAACGTTGACATTGACAATTTCTATATTACCTGGACAAATGTATCCAAAAAGGATTGCGGACAAAATAATAATGCGTTTTGTTATTCAATAAATGATCCGGTAATTTTACCTACAGCTTTATTAGCAGAAGCAACTGCAAATGAGATATTATGTAAAGGGGATGAATCAGGGATAATCAATGTAACGGTTTCGGGTGGTTTTGCTCCTTATACATTCAGTCTTACAGAAAACAATCCTACTTACCAGCCCAATAGCCAGTTCATTAATCTTTCTGCCGGAAATTATACTGTTTATGTAAAGGATGCAAGAAGTAATAAAACCTCTGTTAATGTTACTATCAACGAACCTACGCATGAACTTTCTGTAGAGGTTGAGACTACACCCCCATTATGCTTTGATGAAACCGGAGAAGCTACTGTAACAGCAGCAGGTGGCACTCCTTTTATTGATAATGAAGGAAAAGCTTATTATGAGTATCTCTGGAATGACACAGAACAGCAAACCACTGCCACAGCTACAGGATTATTTGCAGGTACTTATACCGTAACCGTAATTGATTCCAACGGATGCCAGGAAATAGAAACTGTAACTATAACAGAACCTGAGATACTCACATATCCAGAGGCAGGTGATGACCAGGTTTTTAATTGCGGCTTCAACAGTACTTTTCTAGAGGCCAACACCCCGGAAACCGGAGTGGGAACCTGGACTATCATTTCAGGAAATGGAGGGACTATTGTTGATGTGAACGATCCTAATTCTGTATTTAATGGTGGTGCAGATACTTATACCTTACAATGGACAATCGCACTTGAGAATGGAAACTGCAGCGAAGTAGATGAAGTACAGATCACTTTTGTTGCAGACTGCAGCACCCTTGATTTTGATGGTATAGATGATCACGTAATATTTGGAGACCATTACGCCTTTACCTCCGGCACTTTTAGTATGGAAGCGTGGGTTAAATTAAAATCCACAAACGGGGTGAAAACCGTTCTCTCCAAGAGAAATATGAGAAATCCGGGAGAGGGAGGTTATGACCTGGTTATAAACCAGGGAGCGCCAACGTTTAGATGGGGTAACAGCTCTGTATCCTCCTCCTCTAAGTTGGGGACACAACGTTGGTATCATATCGCTGTGATCTTTAAAGATTCCAGAGCCAACCTTTACGTGGACGGAATAAGGGTGGGAAATACAGCTGCTACAAATCCTGCCTCCACTTCAGCCCCTTTTATAATTGGTGCAGAATATGACAACAACATCCCTGAGATTCCGCAGAATTATTTTCACGGCTGGATCGAGGAAGTACGCCTCTGGAACGAAGCACTTACAGAGGAACAGCTAAGGTTCATGATGAACCAGCGACTTGAAGTGGGCAACAGTCCTGTCAAAGGTGAAATTTTACCAATGGCGGTCCCTGGTGATCTTGATTGGGACAAGTTAGGAGGATACTATCAGTTACTGGTGAATGAGGCAGCCGATGGAATAACAAAGGATAAAGCCGGCAATGCAGTGGATGGTCAATTAAAAAACATCACCACCCTGCAGGAAAACACGGCACCCTTACCATATGAGGCAGATTTTCCTGGACCATGGAAATCAAACGACACCTGGGATCAGAATTCAGGAAATGAAAATCTAAAAAAATGGTGGACGTATCCTAACGACGTGGGAATAAATGGAGCTCCCATCCTGTGGAATATCGCAAAGATCAACCACGACATCATATCTGGAGGCCATGATATCAATGTATTAGGTTTACTTTCTGAAGGTGGCACCCTTAAAATTGCAAATCCAAGTGATACTGAAGACTGGCAAAATTCAGGGCAGGCTTTAAGGATTTCCCATTACCTGAAGCTTAATGGAAATATTAACCTGGTTGGGGAATCACAACTTATCCAAACCGACATTAAGACTACGGCTGAGATTACTGATGCCACAGTAGAATTCCCGCAAAGCATTACCAGTGTACTGGATGGGTTCAGTAAGGGTTACCTTGAAAGAGCTCAACAGGGAACTGCAAGCAGCTTTAACTACAATTACTGGTCCTCTCCTGTTTCCGTGCAGGAAGCGGAAAACAATTCTACCTATACGGTTAAAGGAGTTATGATGGACGGTTCTTCAACTCCTAATTACGGTAAGACATTAGATTTTCACGACTGGCATGAGTTTGCAGATTACGCCTATGATAATAATGCGCCCCGAAGAATTAGTAATTACTGGATAAATAAGTTCAGAGGGACTGCCAATGTATATAGCGAGTGGGTGCGTATTAAAAGTACCGGCACCCTGCTGGCTGGGGAAGGTTATACCATGAAAGGGACTTCCGGCCATGCTGCCATTGAAGACCGGCAAAATTATGTTTTCAAGGGAAAACCAAATAACGGAACAATAACTCTCACTATAGGGACAGATCAAAATTACCTTCTCGGAAATCCTTACCCTTCCGCAATTGATGTAGAGGCGTTTATAAAGGAAAACCTGAAAGATGTAGCTGGTGGAAAGAACACCAAAAATGTATTTAATGGAGCAGTTTACTTTTGGGATCATTTCGCAGGGAAATCTCATATTCTATTGGAATACATTGGAGGCTACGCAACCCGAAATCTGATGGCCGGTGTGCCTGCTATTTCCAATGATGAAAGGGTAAATGCAAATAATTTTGAAAGCAATAAAATTCCCGGACAATATATTCCTGTTGCACAAGGCTTCTTTATAAATACAACTCTGGATTCAGAAATTGCGGGGAATATCTCCATTCACGGTGGGGACGTCCAGTTCAATAACAGTCAAAGAGCATTTGTAAGAGAAAGTAATGGCAATACCGGCAACTCCCTTTTCCTTCGGCCGGAACAGCATACAAAGTCAACGGAAAAGCAGGATGAACGTTCCAAGATCCGTTTGGATTTTAAATCCCCAATGAAATTCAACAGGCAAATCCTTGTAGGGGTAGATCCTAATACTACAGATGGTTTTGACCTGGGTTATGACGCTCCTTTAAATGATAATTCGCCGGAAGATATGTTCTGGATGATTGGCAACCGGGAGTTTGTTATCCAGGGAGTACCGGATTTTAACCTGGACAGGGTCCTGCCACTTGGTATTTTGATTCAGGAAAAAGGGGATATCTCCATAACCATCAACAAACTTGAAAATATAGAAGATGATCTTAATATCTACTTATTTGATAAGGAAAGTGATTCTTATTTTGACCTAAGAGGAGGGGATTTCGAAATAGAAATGGAGCCTGGGTATTACTCAGAAAGATTTGCAATTGTTTTCCAGGAAAAAACCGATGAGGAATTACCTGAGGAGGGCGAAGAAGAAGAAGAAGAAGAAGAAGAAGAAGAAGAAGAAGAAGAAGAAACTTCAGGTAAACCGGGAACCGGAGAAAACCCGGGTACCGAAGAACCAGAAAAGCTGGAACCGGAAAATCCAGATTTTGGAAAAGTGGATATCTTTTACCTTACTTCAAACCGGGAATTGGTTGTAAAAAATCCTGATCTTATGAAAATTGAAAGTGTACTTCTTTATAGTCTCTCCGGGCAGGTAATTGAAGAATTCTACAGTCTTCCCGTACAAAAGGAGATTAGACTTCCCATACGCAGCTACAACTCTGCCGTTTATACAGTAAAACTTTATACCGAAAGAGGTTTAACCCAAAAGAAGATCATCATAAATAATTAATCACACCGTACCTAAAGAGGGAAAAAACAAATTAAAAAGGGCTATCCAACAAAAGATAGCCTTTTTTTTCTTCAGATATTTTATGATGTAATGACCTCTTTGATCTAGAGATTTTTTTCCTGGGTTCTAATTATTTTATCCTTCTGTCAGTTCTTCTTTACCAACCCGCCGCACTAATCTTTCTAATTTTTTTCCTTATACTCCTTCCTTACTCCTTTCGCTCATCCCTCACAAATTTTCCATGGGAAGGAATTGCTCTTTCTTTAAAATTAGTAGCCAAATCCTGTAAACCATTCTCGAGTTCTTCTCCTTCCATATATTGCCCATGACCCGTTATTGCAATTTTGGGATTAAGTGCTGCAAGTTTCTTCACAGACTTCTCTGCCATTTCCCAATTAGTTGTGAGATAAACCGGGGGACCGTGAACTTCATTTTTCTGAATAAGGACTTTATAGAGAGAATCCTGCTTTACGGTTACAAAGGCATCCCCCGCTATTAAAACTCCGTCTTTTGCCCTATAGAGTGCTATTTGTCCGGGTGCGTGGCCCGGCACATGTATCCATTGCCAATCTGGTAGCCGGGGAACAGACATATCCTTTGGTAATTCCTGCAAAACTCCGGAAATATCTATTGGCTCTATGGGAAAAATGGAGGATATCTTAGCCAGAATTCCTCCTTCTACAGTTGTGTCCGGCTCAGGATATCGCTTTTCCCCCACCAAATACAGGAATTCGAGCGGATGGGCATACACAGGGACATTCCACTCATCCAAAAGGTGAACCAGCCCTCCCACGTGGTCAAAATGCCCGTGGGTTAAGATAATAGCCGAAGGTTTATTGCCTTTCCCAAATCTCTTTTCTGCCACTTTCAGGATCTCATCACTGCTTTTGGGCATTCCTGCATCAATAAGAACCCAGCTATCCTCTGCCGGATCCCCTATCATTATTACATTTACTATTTGATTGGTATAGTAATATACATCGTTTTTCACCTCTTTACCCTTCCCACTGGAAATTGAGGTCATAGGTATGTATTTATTATCCTCACTCTGCCGCATCTTCTCTTTCATAATTCTTTTTTTAAAGTGATTATTTTTTTATTCGTGGCAATGGATCAAAAGCAGGCCCCTCCAGTACTTCCCCATCTACGTCAAAACGAGTTCCATGGCAGGGGCAATCCCAGGATTTTTCAGCATTGTTCCAGTTCACCACGCAGCCCATATGAGTACAGACTGCTGAAAATGCTTTAAACTCTCCTGTTGCAGTGCGATGTACTGCCACTTTATTATTATCTCTGTTTATAATCTTAGCCTCTCCCGGATTAATGGAACTTAATTCGGCATCCTTTCCTTTAAACAACCAATCCTTCAGCATTTGTGAGGCGACATCAAAGTTTTCTTTCGCAAACTTTCCCGCTGCCTTACCCGGTTGGTGGCGGGATGCTTTAAATAGTTCTTCCCATCTGTTCTCTTTACCGGTAATAATATCAGAATTAATCATTGCTGAAAGTGTTCCGTAAACCAGCCCATCTGTAGAAAACCCGGTTGCTATCAGTTCATTGGAGCCGGATGTTTTTCGGCCTATATATGGAAGGAGATCGGCAGGTTTATAATTTTGCCCACCCCATATATGTATTATATCGCTCACCGGGAAACGCTTCTCAGCGAAAGCAATAAGCTCCCGAATGTGATCCTGATTATCTGTTGCCTGTCCAACCTTATGTGGCCTTCCTACACATAACAAATAACTTTCATCGTCCCGGGTGTAAGACCTGAAGGAATACTTATCTCCATTAAAATAACCCCAGAAGATACCTTCGGGATAATTTTCATCTTTTAATTTAGCAGTAATTCCGTATTCCCGGTATGGTCCCAGGACGGTGTGATACTGTAATTCTACGCCTTTAGGAGTATGAGTTGCCTGCACTACATACCTGGCCCGGACGACCCCGGAAGTAGTGTGCAGGAGATAATGATCATCCCGGGTTTCAATTTCTTTTACCCTGGTATTTTCGTATATATTACATTTACCCCCTTCTATTTCAGCCGCCAATCCCTGAACGTACAGCAAGGGATTGAATTGTGCCTGCCCCAGTATACTGAAACCATCTTTATACTCTACCGGAAAATCCTGAGGTAATGCAGAAACTGCCAAACCGGCATTGTGTGCAATCTCTTTCTCCTGTAGAATATCCTTTTTATCATCTGTATTAAACAGGTAGAGCGACTGTTTTTTATAATCACAATCAATGTTATATTTTTCTATGGTACGTTCAATAAGCCCTGCCGCGCTTATCCTTGCCTCCACTAACTGCTTAACTTTATCTATATCATACTTGGATTTGAGTGGACTTAATAGTTCATCTGTAATAGCATAGAGATTCCCCGTACTGTGAGATGAGGTTCCTTTCCCCACTTCTCTTGCCTCAAAAACAGCAACTTCCACACCCTGTTCTTTCAATAACATAGCGGTGGTAATTCCTGTTATTCCTCCCCCTACAATTGCAACTTCCACATCAATATCTTTTTTAAGTTCAAAGAAATCCTGATGCACCCCGTAGGCATTCCAAATTGATTGTGTAAACATGCTGTTAGATTTAAATTAAACAAAAAAACCTGAAAATTGAATTTTCAGGTTTCTCTTTTTATTTTGTTTATTTTACTTTTCTGGATCCAAGATCAAAATTTTTATTGTCATTATTATCCTCATAAATCCTTAGTCCCAGAGACTCGATCTCATTTATTATAAGTTGCAGAGAATGTTTTTGGAAAAGGAGCATCTCCCGGATCTGGCCTATGCTTATTTTGGAAAGCATACTGTTATACATTCCAACATTTTGCTTCTCCCTCCTGTAACATTCCTTTAATAATCCATCCCTTTCTGATCGAAATACAGGCAATATTGGTGAATTTTTGTCCTTCCAGTTATTTCTAACCGGGGCCTCTCCTCCTTGCAAATAAATATCTTGCTGCAGGGTTGCTATTTCCTTCTTAATTCTTTTACAAAAGGATTTCTTTAAAATTGCCAGCTTTCTGAAAAAGTTCTTGTGATGTAATTTCCGCGAATTTTCAGCAGCATTTTTGTAAACCCTTCCATCTAAATAATTTTTTGCAAGTATCTTGTATAAATGTTCTATTGTTTTTTCCCTGTACCCCATGATTCATCCTCCTTTCCAATTTGGTTTTTTCCTATTACAATTTAACCCCTGAATATTTCAAAACCACGGGATTTAACTTATTTAACGTGGCTTTAAATTTTAGCTAACATGTTTAAAATTCTTTTATCTATAAGGGGTGGGAGCTATGAGAAATACTATAATCGCCAATTATAATTTTCATGCCACGGAATTTATTCCAATATATTTCCGGGGAATTTGAATAAAAAAAAGCACCCGAAAATTTCAGGTGCTTTTTAAAATTTTAAACAAACAAGATTTTTATTTGGCTTTTTTATTTAGGCTGCCTTCGGCCATTTTTGTAAGGTCTTGATCGGTCTTGTATTCCTCATCAAGGGTTTTCTGTAATTTTTTAGCAATCTTATCATGTCCCAGTTCCTTGGCAAACCTTACCGCAGTACCATAACCGGAAATCTCGTAATGTTCTATTCTTTGCGCTTCAGCAATTATTCCGGCATCCCGCACATCCTTTTCTGCATCTTCTTCAAGGAAATGCTCTGCTTCTTCAATAAGGCCTTTCATTGCCTTACATTCCTCACCGGTAGGTTTAATTCCCAGTTCGTCGCAAATTTCTTTAAGACGCTCTTTTTGTTCCTTGGTTTCCTCCAGGTGCTTTTCAATTGCTTTTTTTAATTTCTCATCTGTAGCCTTTTTTTGCATCTTAGGCATAGCTTTGATCAATTGACTTTCTGCACTGTACAAATCTTTCAATTGATGTTCAAATAAATCTTCTAAGTTCTTCATCACTCAATACTTTTTAATTAGGTTATAACCAAAGCTAAAAAGTAAAGACTTTATTTACAGTTAAATGAATAATAATTGTTTGTTGTATTTCTATTAAAACTCGGGAATGAGTTCAGATATCAGCTATTTATCCCCTGTATTTCATTGGCAGATATACAACCTTTTTTGTTTCAAAGAACTCTTCCTCAAAATAATTGGATAGCGGAAAAATTTGAGCAGTGCGGTATGGCTGTAATTCCTCTGTAAGATCACCTCCTTTTAAATATAAGATTCCGTTTTTAATTTCGTGTTTGCTGGTTTTGGCGATCTTCCCTTTCACCCAATGAACAAAAGTAGGCATTGCCGCCACGGCCCTGCTCACAATGAAATCATATTCCCCTGAGACCTCTTCAACCCGGGAATTGGTGGTCTTCACATTTTTAAGTTCAAGTCCTGCTACTACCTCATCAACTACCTTGATCTTTTTTCCTATGGAATCTACAAGGTGAAAACTGGTCTCAGGAAACATTATAGCCAGAGGGATTCCGGGGAATCCGCCACCGGTGCCAACATCAAGAATATTTGCTCCCTCACGAAATTCCTGCACCTTTGCAATACCAAGGGAATGCACCACATGCCTAAGATACAACTCATCTATATCTTTTCGGGAAACTACATTGATCTTTAAATTCCAGTCTTTGTATAATTCCTGTAATTTGCTAAATTGCTCTTTCTGAAGGTCACTCAGATTAAAAAAATATTTTTCTATTAATTCCAAAACTTCTTATTTTTAAGCAAAAATAGGTAAAACGAAAGGTTAATTTCCATTATAGATACTGGTATCGGCACAATTAATGTTTTACCTTTGTTAAATTATTTCCTCATAATGAATGTGAACAACGACGCAATACGCTTTTCCAGAATTGACTCTCAAAAGTTTTTCCGTACCCTGAATAAAAGAGTCAACAATTATTTTAAAGATAACAATATCCAGAAAACAGGAAACTGGAAGCTGCATCTTAAGGCTGTAGTAATGTTTTCCTTGTTTTTGGCACCTTATTTTTTAATCCTTAGCCTTGACATATCACAATGGTGG
>DATHWA010000423.1:0-9622 GCA_035461025.1 Gillisia sp.
CGGCCAGGATCTCATCTGCCTTATAACTTGCAGAAGATAAGGTTTCCTCAAGCCTGGTTTCAAAATCCATACGGGCTTTTTTAGCCTTCGTGCTTAAATTTGAGCTGGTTTCCTGATATTTTTTGTTGAATTGGTCTTGCGCTTTTCTGGCATCATCGCTCAGTTTTTTGCGGGTTTTATCACCACTGTCCGGTGCATATAACAATCCGGCTGCGGCACCAATTGCGGCACCAGTTATTAAAGCCAGTAATGTGCTTCCAGTATTTGCCATAATATTAAAATTTTATTAGTTAAATATTCTATCAAATATACTTTAAACTGCAGCCTGTACCTGTTAATAACCGGTTAATATTAAACATGCTTTGCCAAAATATTCTTAAAAGCCCTTATTTTACTGGCCTTTATTGGCCCAGGAGTCTCTCAGTGTAACTGTGCGATTAAATATAAGGTTATCTTTCTTGCTCTCTTTATCGACACAAAAATACCCTATGCGTTGGAACTGAAATTTATCTGCCACGCCTGCATCCTTCAGCCCGGGTTCAACATAACCTTTTATAACTTTTAATGATTCAGGATTTATGAAGTCCAGAAAATCCCTCTCCTTGTCCGCGTCCGGCGATTCTTCAGTAAAAAGCCTGTCATAAAGACGAATTTCAGCTTCAACTGCATGTGGAACAGAAACCCAGTGAAGAGTGCCTTTAACCTTTCTAAGAGACTCCTCTGTCCCACTTCCGCTTTTGCTTTTAGGATCATAGGTACAGTGAATTTCTTTAATTTCACCATTCTCGTCTTTTACAACACTTTCCCCTTTGATTATATAAGCACTTTTTAACCTCACTTCTTTTCCAAGAGTAAGCCTGAAAAATTTACGATTTGCTTCCTCCTTAAAGTCTTCCCTTTCAATATAAAGTTCTCTCGAAAAAGGAATTTCCCTTGTTCCGCTATCTTCATCTTCCGGATTGTTCTCTGTTTCAAGCCACTCTTCCTTACCTTCATCATAATTGGTAATGACAAGCTTCACAGGATCAAGAACCCCCATCACCCTGGGAGCAGTCTTATTAAGGTCTTCCCGTATACAGAATTCCAATAGGGAAACATCAATGACATTTTCCCTTTTTGCAATTCCAATAGTATCTGCAAATTTCCTGATAGATGCGGGAGTGTATCCCCTTCTTCTTAACCCTGAAATAGTAGGCATTCTTGGATCATCCCATGAGGCTACGATTCCTTTTTCCACCAGGTGAAGAAGTTTTCTTTTACTTACAACCGTGTGACTTAAATTACGTCTTGCAAATTCACGTTGTTTAGGCAAAAAATCTCCTTCATTGCTCACTTTTGCAAGGAACCAATTATATAATTCACGGTGTGGTAAGAATTCAAGGGTACAAAAAGAATGAGAAATGCTTTCAATGAAATCACTCTCCCCATGAGCCCAGTCATACATTGGATAAATATTCCAGTCATTACCTGTTCTATGATGCTTTTTATGAAGGCTCCTGTACATTATTGGGTCCCTCATAAGCATATTTGGTGATGCCATATCTATTTTTGCCCGAAGCACGTGAGCTCCCTCTGTAGTTTCCCCGTTCTTCATTTTTTCAAACAAGTCCAGGTTTTCTTCTACTTTACGATCCCTGTAAGGACTGTTTTTACCAGGCTGGGTTGGAGTACCTTTTTGTTCTGCGATCACTGCGGAAGCCTGGCTGTCTACATATGCATAGTCTTCCTTTATTAAATCTACAGCCCAGTCATATAATTGCTGAAAATAATCTGAAGCATAACATTCCTTTTCCCATTTAAATCCCAGCCACAAGACGTCCTCTTTAATGGCATCTACATATTCCTGCTCTTCTTTAATAGGATTTGTATCGTCAAACCGAAGGTTTACAGGGGCTTTATACTTCTCCCCCAGGCCAAAATTAAGGCATATGGAGGATGCATGGCCAATATGTAAGTAACCATTTGGCTCGGGTGGAAAACGAAATTTTAAGTCTTCTCTTGTGTAATCCTTCTTTAGATCTTCTTCTATGATCTGCTCAATGAAATTGAGTGATTTTTTAACTTCAGCCATAATTTTTATTAATCAAAAATATCCTGCAAAGTTACCAAAAATAAGGATGCTAATGAGAAACCCCTGTAGGAGAAAATTCAGTCATTATAGCTTGAAGAAAACAACGGAATTACATCTCTTAAAGCTCATATAACAGAATAAAATTCATTTTACTGAAATAATTAATCAAGCTCCTTTAACTTTGCTTAAAAACTACGCTGTGGGTAAAATAAAACTTCGAAATATTAAGGTATTTGCATATCACGGTTGCCTGGTAGAAGAAGGCAAAATTGGGAGCGATTACAGGGTGGATCTTATGGTAAAGGGAGACCTCTCCCATTCTGCAAAAACAGACACACTTGCAGATACTATAGATTATGTACATCTTAACAAGATAGTGAAACAGGAAATGGCTATTCGTTCAAAATTGCTGGAAACCGTTGCTGAACGTATTCTTAATCGTATTCTGGGGGAACTTCAACTGGTCCAGAAAGTTACGGTGGAAGTCTCAAAAATTAATCCTCCAATTGGGGGAGATGTTGGAATGGTAACTGTTTCGAGGAGTAAATCACGATAGAAATTTTCTTCGGTTAACTGGAAAACTTTATTATATTTGCCAACCAGTTTTACTGGCATCGTGGCCGAGTGGCTAGGCAGAGCTCTGCAAAAGCTCGTACAGCGGTTCGAATCCGCTCGATGCCTCCAAAAAAGCTTCCTTTCTTAAGGGAGCTTTTTTTTTATAATGCCTTTTCTTCAGTAATATCTAATTAATTTTCCCTTACAACATCTTGTAATTCAAGAACGATATTTTCCGGCTGGATGATCTCTATTTGGTCCTGAATACTTTCAATTTTACTGGGAAAGACACCTCTTCCTATAAGAATTCCCCCAAATATTACCATTACTACACTTATTCCTTTTTTCATTGTGTAGATCCTTTCGGGGGTGAGTTTCCTATTGAGCTTCTTAGCTAACAGAATTTTAAATATATCTAAAATTAAGTAGGTAATAAGTATGGTAGAAAAGAATATGGTGATCCTGTTTGTGTCCATATCAAGGGTGGGACCAAAAACTATGATCAAGCCAAGCCAGAAACCCAGTACACCAATATTGATAAAATTAAGTAGGAAACCCTTAGCCGCAAGGCCCAAGTAGTCGTTGCGGCTAAGTTTTCTTACCTCCGGGGTTTCATCTTCCAGAGGAAAAGATTTTTTAGTTTTTATAAAAGTCATTACCCCATATGTAGCAAGGATTGCACCTCCAAAAATATAAAGTGCAGGATCATCCTTTAGGCTTGCGAGAAGTTTAGAGGTACTTAAATAAGCTATAAAAAGAAATACAATATCTGCAATTATGACTCCCAAATCAAAAAAAAATGCTGCCCTAAAACCTTTTATAGCAGCAGTCTCAAGAAGCACGAAAAAAACGGGGCCCAACAGGAATGCTAAAAAGAAACCCAGGGGGATGGCCGCCAAAATATCCTGAATCATACTCAAGTTTATTTGGGTAAAGATAAGTTTTTAGTTTATCTTTTTTATACTGGCTCCAAAGCTTGCCTTTTCCTCTACTTTTTCCGGATTTCCATATATATAAATATTGCCTCCTGCCCTTGCAGTGGCGTTCACATATTTTGTTGCGTGGATATTGGCATTTCCACCGCCGTTAAGATTCACGTTGATGTTATCTCCTTTTAGATTTTCCCCTTTAAATTCCCCGGCAGCCTTTA
This sequence comes from Gillisia sp., assembly GCA_035461025.1. Taxonomy (GTDB): domain Bacteria; phylum Bacteroidota; class Bacteroidia; order Flavobacteriales; family Flavobacteriaceae; genus Gillisia. Next base: position 3,777 of record DATHWA010000423.1, read on the forward strand.
TATCTATTTCCTGTATCAGGGCGTTTCCCATAAGGTTCAAAGTACCACCGGTGCTGGCACCAGCGATTAAATTTTCCACATCTATTGTAGCCATAACCTCTGCACCCTCACTAGCACGTACTTTGAGAATTGGTTGTGAGATCTTACCACAAAATTCAATAGAAGAATTTTGTCTGGCTACTATGGAATGAATTTGTTTATAAAATATTTCTACAACTGTATTATCAACTTTGACCAACTGGTTAAGGCTGGTTTTAATTGTTAATACACCTTTTTCAACCCTCACCTGAACTTTATCCCTGCTGTTTCCGGTAATAACCGCTTTATTTTCCTCGGCTTTGGTAAAATTTACTTTTAAGCCCCGGGTAATTTCAACTTCAGAAAAGTTATCCAGGTCCATTGTTATTTCCTGGGCATTTATTTGAAATCCCAGAAATACCATAATGATTATTACTACATGCTTCATTTTTAAAATACATTTAAAATAAAGGCTTTGACTTAATAACGAGGTAAAAAAAAATTATTTACTGCTTTTTTCTTTACCTATAAGGGTGAAATCAAGATGCCTTTTTACTAAGTCGGCATTTTTTACTTTTACATACACCTCATCTCCCAAGGTATATTTGGTTCCTTTCTTTTTTCCAATAATGGCGTATTGTTCCTCATCAAATTCATAATGATCATCTCTTATATCACGCAGCCTCACCATTCCCTCACATTTGTTTTCTATAATTTCAACATAGATCCCCCATTCTGTCACCCCGGAAATCACTCCAAGAAATTCTTCATCCTGATGGTCTATCATGAATTTTACCTGCATGTATTTAATAGAATCCCTTTCTGCACTGGTGGCAAGACTTTCCATGTTACTACTATGTCTGCATTTTTCTTCATATTCCTCTTCCTTTGCACTTTTTTCATCATCCAGATATCTTTGTAATAACCTGTGAGTCATCACATCCGGATAACGTCGTATTGGAGAGGTGAAATGTGAATAGAAATCAAAGGCAAGGCCGTAATGGCCTATATTTTCTGTACTGTAATAAGCCTTGCTCATGGTACGTATTGTAAGCGTGTCTACAAGATTTTGTTCCTTCTTACCCTGCACATCACTAAGGAGGGTATTAAGAGAAGTGGTAACAGATTTTCTATCCTTAAGGTTGATCTTGTATCCAAACCTTGCAGCAACAGTTTGTAAAGATGCCAGTTTTGATTCATCAGGCTCATCATGACATCGATAAACGAAGGTCTTTTTTGGAGATTTTTTACCAATAAATTCGGCAACTTTTCGGTTGGCAAGTAACATAAATTCTTCAACGAGCTTGTTAGCCTCTTTAGAGGTCTTAAAGAAAACCCCTGTAGGTTCATTTTCCTCATTCAGCTCAAATTTCACCTCAACCTTGTCAAAAGAAATAGCTCCTTCCCTCATCCTGCGTATTCTCATTTTCTTTGCAAGCTCATCCAGGGTTACCACCGCTTTTATAACATTCTCACCTACTGTATATTCACCTTCTTGTATAGATACTTCCTTGGGAATTGATCCTTGTTGGGTTTCTATGATATGTTGGGCTTCCTCATAGGCAAAACGCACATCAGAATTTATCACTGTTCTTCCAAACCACTGTTGTTTTACATGCCCTTTGGAATCCATTTCAAAAATGGCAGAAAAAGTGTATTTCTCCTCATTAGGCCTTAGGGAACAGGCATTATTGGAAAGTACTTCCGGTAACATGGGAACTACTCTATCTACAAGGTAAATGGAAGTTGCACGCTGATAGGCTTCTTCATCAAGTATAGTATCGGGTTCCAGATAATGTGCCACATCGGCTATATGAATTCCAATTTCAACGTTTCCGTTTTCAAGTTCCTGAAAGCTTATTGCATCATCAAAATCCTTTGCATCTTCCGGGTCAATAGTGAAAGTTAAAACATCCCTTAAATCCCTTCTATTTTTAATCTCTTCTTCTTTGATGGAAGTATCAATATTGTTTGCAAATTCTTCCACTTCCTCCGGAAATTCATGGGGAAGACCGTATTGCGCAAGAATTGAATGGATTTCTGTATGATGCTCTCCCGGTTTTCCAAGCACCTGGATTACTTTTCCGAAAGGAGAATCGGCTTTTTCCGGCCATTCTTCTAAAGTGACCACCACTTTATCCCCATCCTGGGCATCAAGGATCTTGTTCTTTTGAACAAAAATATCTGTATACATCTTTGGATCCTGTATAGCTACAAATCCAAAATTTTTCTGAAGCTGTAATACTCCAACAAATTCAGTTCTTTTCCTGTTTAATATCTTTACAACTTCTCCTTCAGATTTCCTTTTTCTTCTCTTGTTATAGATATAAATTTCAACTTCATCGCCATCCAGGGCTTTATTGAGAGCATTTGCAGGGATAAAAACATCGTCTTCCAGTTCTTCCACTACCACATAACCAAAACCTTTGGTAGTCATATCCAGTGTACCTGTATAGTAATCAAGATTAGCAACGATCCTGAATTTTCCTCTTTCTGCTTCCTCTATTTCTTTTTTTGCTGCCAGCTGTGCGAGGGTGCGAATAATCTTGTTACGTGTATTTGCATCCTCTACACCAAGTTTGGCTGCTATTTGCTTATAATTAAAAGTTGCCTCCGGTGCCTTTCTCAGGATATCTTTAATACTTTTTGATAAATTTCCCTGGGCTGCTGCGCCATTTTTATTCTTATTCTTTTTACTCATAAATGTATTTAAAAGATAAAATTACGGCTAAAAACTGACTTAAAAATATTAAGCGGCTAAAGTTTTGTTAAGCATAAATATAAAGTTGCAATACATAAAATCCTGCCCTTAGTTGATTAACAAATAGTTAAGAGAAAAAAAATACAAAAAAATGTTAGGTAAATCCTAAAGTTTTCCTAAATTTGCTCTTATATCTCCCCCACATATCCCCCCATTTTTTTAATTTAATTAGTGATGCTATGAGTAGGTCTAACCGCATTTCGCTATTATTTTTTCTTATTTTTCTGGGAGGTATCCTTGGCGTAATTATCTATGTTAACAAAACACTGAATAAGAAAACGATTATAGAATACTCACCCTCAAATGACTGGGCAGTAGTTTCTCCGGATAAAGCTTTCAATAAGAAGTTTTAAAAAGGTAACGAAAAAATTTAGTACTACCTTCAGCAATAACAGAAGCTGAGAAGGAATTTTCCTTTATTTCTTCTTTGGTTTTTTCCAACCATTTTTAAATACACTTCTTATTAATCACACTTTTAATTATTTGAAGTTATAAACACTTATTATATTATTTTCTTTTTTCTTCTTTTTAAAAAATTAAAACTGATGTCTATTATTGCCTGTTAATTTCTGGCATAACTTTTTTGATAAAAAGTTGGAATTCTCACTACGAACATTTGGTAACAGGTTGTTAACAAAAGCTTAATTTACCAACTACTTGAATTCTATATGGTTTTAGGATTTACTTAACAAAAGTTAATAAGAGAATGTTAATACTAAAGTTTAATAATTTTAAAATTTGAGGGTGTTGAAAAGGCTTTTTTCACTGCTCATAACTCCCCAAGAAAAACTTAACTTATAATTTGATAAGCTCGGAATATTTTCTCTATTCGGTAAATTCCTTACATATGCAAATTAGGTTGTTAGATTCTCACTTTATCTTATTCACATTTTAAGGCATTTTACAATCCCTTTAAAAATAAGGCTTTACAGATAGTAATTAACAACGTAAATAATTTAAGTTAACAAGCCATTTTTTACCTTTGTCCAAACTTAATAATAGTAGATATGAAAATTGCAATTGGTAATGACCACGCCGGTACCGAGTATAAAAATGCTGTGGTAAAGTATTTAGAATCAAAGAATTTTGAAGTTATTAACCATGGTACAGATTCTGTTGATAGCGTTGATTACCCGGATTTTGTTCATCCTGTAGCTAATGATGTGGAAAGTGGAAAGGTAGAGCTTGGTATAATAATTTGTGGTAGCGGTAACGGGGCTTCCATGACTGCAAATAAACATAAGGGTATAAGATCTGCAATTTGCTGGACTGGGGAGATAGCAAAACTTGCCCGGGAACATAACAATGCGAATATTCTAAGTATTCCTGCGAGATATGTTTCTCTGCCACAGGCTGTAGATATGGTTGATATATTCCTTAATACTCCTTTTGAAGGTGGAAGACATCAAAAAAGGATAGATAAAATTCCGCTATAATTTTTTTGATTTGGATATACAATTTCATTCCATTAAGGTAATCTTTGGTATGGCTGTTTAAGACCTCAAAATGACCTGTAGTACATAAGAATATATAATATTCACAAGTGTCAATAATGAAGTTAAGACCCGTCTTTAAAGATTTCAATGAAGATTCAATTATTCCTTTTTAATAATCCTCTTTATTTGAAAAATGGAATATAACCTCCAATATGTATTCACGTGAATAATCAACCAGAATTTGAAAAAGAGAAAACAAGAAAATATTTTTTCAGATTTAAAATTTTGAGATAGGGATTAATATCTAATAGTATTAAATGGAAATTATAATTAAAAAGTTTGAAGAGTTAAGCCTTGATGAACTCTACAATATTCTCCAATTAAGAAGTGAGGTTTTTGTGGTAGAACAGGATTGTGTTTACCAGGATATAGATGGAAAAGATGATTTTGCTTTGCATATACTTGGGAAAGAAGGCGAAAAACTTGTGGCTTATACCAGGTGTTTTAAACCGGGCGATTATTTTGAAAAGGCGGCAATTGGGCGTGTTATTGTAAAGGAAGAAAACAGAAAATCCGGATATGGTCATGAAATCCTCAAGGCTTCTATAGATGAAATAGAAAAACGATACCATACCAAAAACATAAAACTTTCTGCTCAACAATATCTCACTGGATTTTATGAAGCCCATGGTTTTGAGCAAACCGGGGAGGGATATCTTGAAGATGGCATCCCTCATATAGCAATGATAAAAACCTAATTATTTTAAAATTTCAGCATATTTCCGGGGATCATTGAGAACTTGTCGTGCCTCAAGGATCTCCGGATTATTTTTTAGGTAATAAGTATAAAGCCCTTCCTGATAAAAATATCTTTTTACGATTTCGTCTGTTAATAAACTGGAAATTTCAGGTTTTTTATTGGCAACCTCAGCTTTTTTAGATTTTTCAATTTCAGAAATCATTTGTTTATAACCGGTAATAATTTCCTGGTCAAAGCCTTCTTTACGCGCAGTAGCCATAGCTTCACTTAGTTCGGTTTCAGTGCGGGTTTCATAACCAAAATCTGTTTGCTCAAGAAATTTAAGGAAATTATTAAAATCTGCATCTGTGAACTTAAAATCTTCCGGTTGCTCTAAGGTATTGGAATAGTAGTAATTGGTGGCAAAATCAAATATTGCGTTATGAGCGAGTAGTGCATTGGTAATAGCACTATATTCTGAAGTTTTTAATCCAATATCCGGCAGGATCCCTCCTCCATCATATACACTCCTGCCACTTTTAGTCTTGAATTCATTATAATTCTCTGTACCTATACGCACAGCATTACCCTCATTATCCCTGTCCCTGTAATCCAGCGCCTGTATACAACGTCCACTGGGGGTATAATATCGTGAGATAGTAAGTTTAAGTTGGGTGCCATAAACCAGCTCTTTTGGCCTTTGTACAAGTCCTTTTCCAAAGCTCCGCGCACCCACAACCACTCCCCTGTCAAGATCCTGTACTGCTCCTGCCACGATTTCGCTTGCAGAGGCGCTCCGGCCATCTATAAGTACGGCCAGAGGAATTTTGGTATTGATAGGCTCATTAGGAGTAAAATATTGCTGATTATATTTTTCAATAACACTCTTTGT
>DATHWA010000424.1:0-13001 GCA_035461025.1 Gillisia sp.
GAAGGGGGAGTAAAAAGGGTTTGGATAAACTATCTCCCTTAACTCTTAAGCGAAAGCACCTCATCTATGGCTGTTGTGAGAGTATCTTAAAATGTCTTTCGGAAAAAATTTTATATTTACGCAACAGAACTCCTCTTATGAACATCCCGCAAGGTAAAAAGATCTATTTCTCCAGCGATAACCATTTGGGTGCACCCACACAGGAAGAAAGCAGGCCACGGGAAGCGATCTTTGTGAAATGGCTGGATGAGATAAAGGAAGATGCAGCCGCGATTTTTCTTCTGGGAGATCTTTTTGATTTCTGGTTTGAATACAAACACGTGGTCCCTAAAGGCTTCGTGCGTACCCTTGGAAAACTGGCAGAAATAAAAGACAGCGGAATACCGGTCTATTTTTTTGTTGGAAATCATGACCTATGGATGAAGAATTATTTTGAAGATGAACTTAACATTCCCGTATATCGTCAACCTAAAGAATTTCAATTTAACGATAAAAAATTTTTGGTAGGTCATGGAGATGGCCTGGGGCCTGGAGATCACGGATATAAAAGAATGAAGAAAGTTTTTACCAATCCATTTTCTAAATGGCTATATCGCTGGTTACACCCGGACCTGGGAGTACCGCTGGCACAGTATTTTTCAGTTAAGAATAAGATGATTTCGGGAGAAGAAGATCAGGAATTCTTAGGAGAGGAGAAGGAATGGCTTATACAATATTGCCGTAGAAAACTGGAATCAAAGCATTACGATTACTTCATATATGGCCATAGGCATTTACCACTTGAAATAAACCTCAACGAAAGGTCTACTTATATCAATACCGGCGACTGGATAAGCCACTACACCTATGCAATATTTGACGGGGAAAAGACCTCTCTGGAAAATCTAAAAAAGTAGGCTTCCGAATTTTTAAGGACTTATATCCTTTAATTTTAGCTGCAGACTAATATTTCCGTTCCACTCATTCTCATCAATAGTATAAACAGCCTTAAAGGAATTATTAGGCTTTATAACATCGAATTTTGGTCCAAGATTAAAACCAATTGCATCGATAGAAGCCGGTTTATTGCCTTGCTTTAACCTGCATTTAAGATGAAGGTCATCACCACCTACACATTTTCCATACCCACAGTCTTTTAGGTTTGTAGTAAGAAAGACCGGGGTCATATTGCCCGGTCCAAAGGGAGCAAATTGATTTATGATTCGGTAGAATTTCGGGGTGATGTCTTCCAGGTTTATTTCCTCATCGATGAGGATCTCCGGGGTTAGTAATCTGCTGTCAATACTTCCGGCAACAACCTCCTCGAATTTTCTTTTAAAATCTTCATATTGGGATTCCTGCAAGGTGAGTCCTGCGGCGTATTTATGACCTCCAAATTGTTCAATATGATCCTTACAGGCTTCCAGAGCATCATAGACATCAAAATCTTTTACAGATCTTGCTGAAGCTGCCAGTTTTTCTCCGCTTTTAGTGAAAACCAGGGTTGGCCTGTAATAGGTTTCAGTAAGCCTGGAAGCTACGATTCCTATAACTCCTTTATGCCAGCTTTCGTTATATACCACGGTAGTAAATCTTTCCTGCTCCTGTAGCTCCTCGATTTGTGCCAGTGCTTCTACGGTGATCACTTTGTCTGTATCCCGCCTTTCAGAATTATAGGCTTCAATCTCTGCCGCAAATGTTTTTGCTGTTTCCTCATTTTCCTCCACCAGAAGGTTCACTGCGTGAAGGCCGTGTTTCATTCTTCCGGCAGCGTTAATTCGGGGGGCAATGATGAAAACTACATCTGTTATAGTAAGAGTTTCCTTTTTTACCTGTTCAAGAATAGCTTTGAAACCCTGCCGTGGTGCAATATTTATAACACGCAGTCCATGATAGGCAAGTATCCTGTTCTCTCCGGTGATAGGAACAATATCTGCACCAATGGCCGTTGCTACAAGGTCCATATATGGAAGAAGAACATCTATGGGTTTTCCTTCTTTTTGTGTCCAGGCCTGCATCAGTTTAAATCCAACTCCGCAACCGCAGAGTTCTTTATAAGGATAGTCACAATCTTCCCTTTTTGGATCCAGAACCGCAACTGCTTCCGGAATTTCTGCGCCGGGCCTGTGGTGGTCACAGATGATAAAATCTATACCCTTTTCTTTTGCATAAGCTACCTTATCAATGGCTTTGATCCCGCAGTCCAGGGCGATGATAAGGCTTATATCATTATCTGCTGCGAAATCTATTCCCATAAAAGAAACTCCATATCCTTCATTATAACGGTCCGGGATATAAGTGGCTACATTTGGATAGAAGGTTTTAAGCCAGGATGAGACAAGGGCTACACTTGTGGTGCCATCTACATCATAATCTCCATATACCATGATGTTTTCCCCGGTAGCTATAGCTTCTTCTATACGCTCTACTGCCCTATCCATATCCTTCATTAAGAATGGATCGTGAAGATCTTCCAGACTGGGCCTGAAGAATTTTTTCGCTTCTTCAAAAGTCTCTATCCCTCTTTGAACTAGCAGGGAAGCAACAGGAACTTCTACTCCCAGACTGGAAGCAAGTTTAGCAACAGTAAGAGTATCAGGTTTGGGCTTAAGGGTCCAGCGCATTTTCATCAAGCTAAAAGTAGTAAAAGATAGAAAAAAGAATAATTATTTTGGTTGTAAAGATGTTCCATGAAATTCAATTCCACTCCACCCGGTTTGCATAAAATTCCTGATGTTAAGGTGCCCGTCACCTTCCGGGTCCTGCAATACCTCCCGGTAATATTCTCCAAAGCAGCTTAGGGTTTGCTCCTTTGGTAATTTATGAATTTGTCCAAAATAAAAGATCTTGCAGCTGCCGTTGTTTTCTCCTGCTTTGTTCTGAAATTCTCCATTATTAAAAGCTACTGGAAAGAAATCATAGTTTTCATCCAGCAAAGCCATAGTTTGGGAAAAACGAATCTTCTCAGGATTTTTTTTTAGCTGCTCTATAAAATTTTCAACACTCATAATTATTTCGGTCATATTTTTAATTCGTCGGTAAGGGGGTAAGTTAAATAAAATAGTAGACGGTTATTTCTTTCCTCCTACCACTATCACAATTTCCCCTTTGGGAGGTTTCGCTGTATAATGTGCAAGAACTTCTGTCGCAGTACCGCGAATGGTCTCTTCATGCATTTTAGTGATCTCCCTGGACACAGATACCGGCCTGTCTTCTCCAAAGAATTCTACAAATTGCGCCAGTGTCTTTAGCAGTTTATGAGGAGATTCATAGAAAATAACTGTTCTTTCTTCTTCTGCAAGCAACTTTAACCTGGTTTGTCTTCCTTTCTTAACAGGAAGAAACCCTTCAAAAACAAATTTATCATTGGGGAATCCGCTATTAACAAGAGCAGGGACAAAGGCTGTAGCGCCCGGCAAACAATCTACCTCAACCCCTGCTTCTACGCAGGCACGGGTCAATAAAAATCCCGGATCACTTATAGCCGGGGTACCGGCATCACTTATAAGAGCAAAAGTTTCGCCGGCCTCGATACGCCGTACGATACCTTCTACCGTCTTATGCTCATTGTGCATATGATGGCTATGCATTGGTGTGGAGATTTCGTAATGCTTTAGGAGTTTCCCGCTTGTGCGGGTATCTTCTGCAAGTATGTGATCCACCTCTTTTAATACGCGGATAGCCCGCAGGGTGATATCCTCCAGGTTTCCAATGGGAGTAGGTACCAGATAAAGTTTTGACATGAAAAGTTCTTAATGGCCGAATTTATTTTCTACCAGTTCCATGAATTTGTTTTCATATTCTTCCTTACCCTGCCAATGTTTATAATCTGGTTTAACCACAAGCTGAATAAATTTTTTGGCCTCTTCTAAAGAATTAAAGGTGCTTAGTTGGGAAATCACCCTGTTATAATCTGCTGTATTCCCTTCAAATAGGTGCCTTATAAATGCTAGCCTTTCATTAAGTCCAATATTAAAGCCCTTTTTAAGCCTATCATTAAGGGATTTAGGACGCTCTTTTTCCTGTTGTTTTCTAACAGGTTCAAAAGCAGGCAGATTATCATAATCTACGCCAATATCCCTAAAGTCTCTTTGCTGCTCTTGTTTTGGTTCCTCCTTCTTAGGCTCATCTTTTCTAAGTTCCTCTTTTTTCTCTTCCTTCACAGGTTCTTCGTGCTTCTCTTCTTCTTCCACAGGCTCTTCTTTTACCGGTTCAGGCCTTCTTTCTTCAGCCTTTGGAGAGGTATTTTTTTGTGAGAATATATCATCTACCAGAAAATCCAGTTTTTGGGTTTCCGGGGGCATTTGAGCAACAATATCCTTTATTTTCTCCGTATTTGGCTCTGTGATGGCTTCACTGTCATTATATTCGGTTCCATCTGGCAAATAATCATCCCTTTCTGAAGAGGAACCATTGGAGAACGCTTGTGAAACAGAAGATTCCTTTAACTGTGAGGCAACCTCCTTCTCCTTTATCGCTGTTTCTTTCTCCCGCTCTTTTTCAGAAGAAAAGGAAGCAAGATTTTTTTCAGTAAATGCAAGAATCGTCAGCTTCTCATAGAGCTCCCTTGCCTGGCTTTGAAGTTCCGCAGCGGTATACGTATTGGAATCCTGTATTTTTTTGGCCAAATCTTTTAATTCAGTTTCCAGTTTATTTTTCATCACAGCTTATTTTTTAATTAAGATCACCAGTCTCTGCCCGGTTTAAAACCTATAGGAACAAATGACCTGAAATATATTTGATCCCGGCTCACAAATTTAAACAAACACCTTCCGGCCGGGGTTGGAATTTTAATAAATTTGTTCCAACTTTATGCGGAAGAGGATTTTTCCTTTTCGGCATTGAAAATTACAAAATGTTTCTCGAAAATACAGTAAATCATAAAGAGCAATTTGGCTGGATTGAAGTTATATGCGGTTCCATGTTTTCCGGAAAGACCGAAGAACTTATAAGACGGCTTAAAAGAGCCAAATTTGCAAGGCAAAAGGTAGAGATCTTTAAACCGGCAATAGATAAGAGATACCACGAGGAAATGGTGGTTTCTCATGATTCCAATGAGATAAGATCAACACCTGTACCCTCTGCCTCCAACATACGTTTACTGGCAGATGGTTGTGATGTGGTGGGAATAGATGAGGCACAATTTTTTGATGATGAAATAGTCACAGTGTGCAATGACCTTGCAAACCGCGGAGTACGGGTTATAGTGGCCGGACTGGATATGGATTTCAAAGGAAACCCTTTTGGGCCGATGCCCAATTTAATGGCTACTGCAGAGTATGTTACTAAGGTACATGCAGTTTGTACCCGAACGGGTAACCTGGCGCAGTTCAGCTACAGGAAATCTGTGAACGATGACCTGGTATTTCTTGGAGAGAATGAAGAATATGAACCTTTGAGCCGGGGCGCTTATTATAAAGCCATGCTCCGGGAAAGGGTTAAGACTTTGCCGGTGACAGATGCACAGGAAATTAAACCTACCAAAAAAGAAGACTAAAACTGAATGTTTAAAACAGGAGAGACAACACTTGAAATAGATCTTGATGCCCTGGAGCATAATTATCGCTTTTTGCGATCTAAGGTAAATAAGGACGTAAAATTCATGGCGGTGGTAAAGGCCTATGCCTATGGTAGCGAGGCCGCCGTGATTGCAAAGAAATTAACTGCCTTGGGAGTAGATTATTTTGCTGTCGCCTATACAAATGAGGGGATTGCACTGCGGGAACAGGGTGTTGAAAAGCCTATTTTAGTACTTCATCCCCAGTCTGTCAACTTTGAAAAGATCATTGAACATTGTCTTGAGCCGAGCATTTACAGCAAATTTGTGTTAAACGAGTTCCTGAAAATTGCAAAGACCAAGAGTCAAAAAGATTACCCTATACATCTTAAATTAAACACAGGGCTAAACAGACTTGGGTTTAATGAAAATGATCTGGAATTTTTGTTGGAGACCCTTCAGCAGAACAATTCCATTAAGGTAAAAGGAATCTTTTCCCATCTTGCAGCCAGTGAAGATTGGCGGGAAAGGGAATTCACCCTTCAGCAGCTTGACCGTTTCAGGAAAATGAATTATACCATCGTGGAAGCACTTCAATACAAACCTCTTCTACACCTTTGCAACACTTCAGGAATAATTAATTATCCTGAGGCACATTTTGATATGGTAAGAAGTGGGATTGGTTTATATGGTTTTGGAAATGATCCTGAAATTGACAAAAACCTTAAGCCAATAGGAACCTTAAAAACGCTTATATCACAGATACATTATTTAGAAAAGGGTGAAACGGTAGGTTATAACAGGGCATACAAAGCGACGGACAAAATTAAAATGGCTACCCTGCCTATTGGCCATGCCGATGGGATAAACAGGCAATACGGAAATGGAAATGCCGGGGTTTGGGTAAATGAAAAATATGCCCCCATCATAGGGAATGTTTGTATGGACATGTTAATGATTGATCTCACAGGAATTGATTGCGAAGAAGGGGATGAAGTGATCATTTTTGGCGGACCTCAACATGCCACCACCTTTGCAAAGAAAGGAAAGACTATTTCCTATGAATTAATTACCGGGATATCGCAACGGGTTAAAAGAGTATTTCTAAATGGTAAATAAATTTTATAGATTTTTTACGTAATTTAGAACTATACTAATCCTTCACCCAACACCTTATGTCATTTTTTTCAGATTTTAGAACCTTTCTTATGAAAGGTGATATCATAGCACTTGCAACTGCTGTGGTAATTGGCGCTGCCTTCAATAAAATAGTATCCTCTGTTGTTTCAGATGTTATTATGCCAATAATTGGCCTTTTAACCGGGGGAGATGATTTTTCCCAGAAATTCATCTCCCTGGATGGCAACTATTATGAGACCCTGGAAGCGGCTATTGAAGCAGAAGCTGCCATTATTACCTATGGCAATTTAATAGATGCCATTATACATTTTATAATCGTTGGTTTCTTTATTTTCCTATTACTCCGAGCCTATGAAAATTCAAAGAAGAAAAAAGAAGTTGCTCCTGCTGCAGCAAAAGGACCAACACAGGAAGAATTACTTGTTGAAATAAGAGACGAATTAAAACGACAAAACAATAAAGGAACAGTTTAATGAAAAATTTGTATGTTTATTATTTCGCTCTTTTTATGCCTTTGTTGTTACTGGTTGCAGTTTTTCAATATAGTTTGTTAGCACCCTGGCTTTCTATTATTCTGCTCATTGGTTATGTTTTTGGGTACAGAACGTTTTTTGACGGGCAAAGATTGATAGATAAAGGAATAATTAAAAATGAGGACAGATGGAAAGTCGTAACCCACGGCCTACATGCAAAATACTTCCGGGAACTTTACCTGGAGAAATAAGAAGTACGCTTACCGCTACACTACATGTTTTAACCCTAAACCCCTCGATTTTCGGGGGGTCTTTTTTTTAACAGAAAAAACAAAGGTGTTCAATTATGGACAACTCCTTAAAAATAGCACGAAGAAGGGTATCATAATTGCTTTTCTATAATACATTTGCAAAAATAATAGAAATTCCTAGCCCGTTAGGGCGTAAAAAAACTAGTATGAGAGTAGCAGTTGTTGGTGCAACAGGAATGGTGGGAAGAGTCATCCTCCAGGTATTGGAAGAAAGAAATTTTCCCATTTCTGAATTATATCCTGTAGCTTCAGAAAGATCTGTAGGCACAGAGATCACATTTAATAATAAAAATTATAAGGTTATAAGCCTGGAAGAAGCTGTGAATATTAAACCGGACATAGCTTTATTTTCAGCCGGAGGGGAAACTTCAATGGAGTGGGCTCCAAAGTTTGCTGAAGCAGGAACAACAGTTATTGACAACTCCTCTGCCTGGAGAATGGATGCATCAAAAAAACTTGTGATCCCGGAGATCAATGCTTCCTTATTATCTTCAGAAGACAAGATCATAGCAAACCCCAACTGTTCAACGATACAGTTGCTTATGGCTCTAAAACCTTTACATGACACGTATAAGATAAAAAGAGTTGTGGTTTCCACTTACCAGTCTATTACAGGAACAGGGGTGAAGGCAGTCCAGCAATTAGAAAATGAGTACAAGGATCAAAAAGGTGAAATGGCCTATCCTTACCCAATTCACAGGAATGCCATACCACAATGTGATGTATTCACAGATAATGGCTATACCAAGGAAGAAATGAAACTTACAAACGAGACAAAGAAGATCCTTGGGGATGACAGCGTTCACGTAAGTGCTACTGCCATTAGGATCCCAGTTGTGGGAGGTCATAGTGAATCTGTAAACATAGAGTTTGAAAATGATTTCGTGGAGAATGATGTTCGCAGAATCCTTCAGGATTTTCCCGGGGTGACCGTGCAGGACAATACAGATGTAAATACTTACCCCATGCCTATATATGCTGAAGGAAAAGATGATGTGTTTGTTGGCCGTATAAGAAGGGATTACTCTCAACCCAACAGTTTAAATATGTGGATAGTGGCAGATAATCTTAGAAAAGGAGCTGCAACTAATGCTGTTCAAATTGCTGAATATCTTGTAGAAAAAGAATTGGTGTAGTTATTGCTGCATAGATGTTAAATATGGGAACAGGGCTTGGAAATATAACCTTGTTCCCTATTTTTGTCGTCAATGAAAATATTCAGCGCACATATAAGTAGTCTTTTAGGACTTATAATGATCGTAGCAATCTTGCTGCCATCACTGCATGCGCTTGGCCACGATCTGGATTCAAATGATATTTCACAGGAAACTAAAGTGATAGCTGTCAATATTGACTGCGAGCTCTGCGATTTCCATTTTTCATCTCTGGATCTTCCGGAATATACCAATTACAACATATTTCTTCCTGTTAAGGAGACCGTACATAGTATATCTTTAAAAGATACTGTTTACCCTTACCCTCTTAGCCTGTTCTCATTACGGGCACCCCCTGCAGTCAATGCCTAATAAAAGTTCCAAAGGAACTTCACTCTTTTGCCACCGGCAATTCAACTGAGTTTTACTGGTTTTATCAAGTCACTGCAACATGAATAAATTCTTATTTGTTATCCTTCTTTTTGTACTTCCGTTGAAATCCTTTGCCCAGGATTTTGATCTCGAGGGAGAAATAAAGGACTCCAGAAATTCACCTTTGGAAGGAGCTCATATACACGTGGAAAACAGTTTTACCCTTACCAATGCGGGAGGTTTTTATAGAATAGCCGGTTTGCCCCGGGGAACTTACAGGATGACCGTCACTTACCTGGGATTTAAATCTATAGATACTCTCATTACTATGGATGAGGATAAAAAAGTCATTTTTACCCTGAAAGAGGATACATCATCTCTCAGTGAAGTTTTGGTAAGCACCTTTAATGGAAGGAGAACCAGCTCAGAAAACGTTGAGGTGGTTACCCAGGAATATATCCAGGAGCAATTTACAGGTTCCCTGGCCAAAACCCTTGAAAGATTACCGGGAATAAATTCAGTTGAAATTGGAGCCGGTACTTCCAAACCTATTATACGTGGACTGGGGTTCAATCGCGTTGCGGTAACTGAGAATGGAATAAAGCAGGAAGGACAGCAGTGGGGTGCAGATCACGGGTTGGAAATAGATGCCTTTTCAGTAGAAAACCTGGAAATTATTAAAGGAGTAGGTGCGATTGAACATGGTAGTGATGCCATAGCTGGGGTAATTAAAATTATCAATGACCGGATTCCCAGGGAAGGTTTTACAGGGGAAGTCATCGCACTGGGAAAAACAGTAAATAATACTGTCGCTGCTTCCACAAATCTGGCTTACAAAAAGGATAAATTCTTCTATAAAATAAAAGCAACCGGTAGTGAGTTTGGAGACTATTCAGTTCCCACAGATAATATTGTTTATTTGAACTTCAACATTCCCATCTATGACGAGCGGCTCAAGAATACAGCGGGGAAGGAAGTAGATCTTTACGGGCAGGTGGGTTATGTTGGCAATAATTATAAAGGTACTCTTAGTTTTAGTAATGTCTTTTTTAAAGGCGGTTTCTTTCCGGGAGCACACGGGGTTCCTTCCATAGCAAGAGTTCAGGATGATGGGGACCGGAGAAATATTGATTTTCCATTCCAGCAGGTGAACCATTTTAAGGTGATCAATAAAAATGAATGGTTCTTTGAGGATTCATCCCTCGATGTAATTCTGGGATTTCAAAACAACCACCGACAGGAATGGAGCAGGTTTCACACACATTATGCAGGACAAACCCCTCCAGCTACAGATCCCGACCTGGAGCTGGATTTCAATCTTAATACGTTTGACATCCAGGCAAAATACAGCAGGAATTTTTCACCTAATCACACCTCATCCATAGGAGTCCAAACCCAGATACAGGATAATTCAATCGCGGGTTATAATTTCCTTTTGCCGGAATATTTCAGGACTGCAACAGGAGTCTATTTAACCCATGAGTACCTGGCTTCCGAAAAAATCACCCTAACTCTTGGTGGGAGATTTGATTACAGCAGTATCTCGATAGAGGAGAGCTATGATGACCTTTTATATAATTATTTGACCAACCGGGGTCAGGATCAGGTTACTGCCGGGGAATATGCCACCCGGAGCGAAGAAATAGATCGGGATTTTACAAATTTCAATTTAATGGGCGGTCTTCTATATAATATAAATACAAACTGGAACTTCTCTTTAAATGCAGGCACCAGTTTCCGTCTTCCCACTGCCATTGAACTTGGCGCCAACGGTATTCATCATGGTTCTTTCAGGCACGAGCGGGGAGATTCTAACCTGGACCCGGAAAAAGGTTATGTAATAGACACTAAACTGAATTACTCCAAAAATAGTTTTAATGTGTCCGTAAGTCCGTACTTATACTATTTTGATAATTATATATTCCTGAACCCCAGCGGAAGGTTTTCGGTATTACCACACTCCGGGCAAATCTATCAGTTCACCCAAAGCGAAGCGGTTTTAACCGGGGTAGAGTTGGATCTTGAAAAGACCTTCTTTCAGAAACTAAGAACCCAGGCGGTTTTTGAATACCTGTATAACCGGCAGGTCACTTCCAACCGGGCCAGAAATTATCCCCTCCCCTTTTCTCCTCCAATAAATGGATTTGGAGAAATGGGTTATTCATTCCTTGAGAATTCAGACACTTTTAATGATACCGAATTTTTCGTAAATACCTCCTTTGCCCTTGAACAGGACAGGATTGCCCAAACAGAAGAGATCACCCCGGGATATATGATCTATGGCTCCGGTATCAGAACGGGAATTTCTGTAGGAAAATTTAAAGCAAACGCCAACCTGCAGGTCAGTAATATTTTTAATACCAAGTACTTTAATCATACAAATTTTTACAGGGCTCTGGAGATCCCTGAAATGGGAAGGAACATTCAATTAATGATAAGAATTCCCCTGAATAAATAATGAAGAGGTATCAAATACATATTGGCCATTTTCTTCTTGCGGGATTTCTTTTCCCGCAGGTAGCTAATGCTGTGCATTACCTTGTGCAATCCCATACCTTATCATCTCAATTAAGTGAGACTTATGACATTGCAACTCCACCTTATGATTATCATAATTGTGAATATCAATTCAATAGTTTAAAATACTATGTTACCACAGACGTTGAGTTAAAACCAACTATTCTATCACCCCGGGAACGAGAAGAAAAATATTTTTATGGTATTAAGTTTGTTAATGAATTAGCCTTTCATTATTCTCTTAGAGGCCCCCCGGCCATTATTGATTATTTTGAAGAACAAAGCCTATTTATTTAAACAAAAAAATTATTAAAATGAAATTCAAATTAAATTCAATCCTAACATTATTTGTAGCAACTGTATTTTTAACTTCATGTAGTAACGATGATGATGCTGTACTGGACACTGAGAAACCTACAATTGCTATTACTGAACCCAATAATGATGACGAAATTGCTCCTGGAGAGGAATTGCATTTTGTAGCTGTTTTCACAGACAATGTGGAACTGGCATCTTATAAAATTGAGATACACGATGATTTTGATGATCACACCCATGCTCAGGCAAAAAGCAGCCATGATCTTAACCCATGGAGTTATGAGGAGGTCTTTACTATTCCGGCAGGTCAAACAACCTTTGAAGCAGACGTTCATATTGACATCCCAACCACGGTAAATGGACAGCCAATAAGTGAAGGGATTTATCACCTTGGGGTTTATGTAACAGATACATCTGGTAATGAAGAACAGGCTTTCATCTCTATTCACATAGAGGATGAGCATGAAGATGATGGGGACGACCACGACAACGAATAACAGGATTTTTTAATTCTTAATAAAGGCTGTCCTCAAAGGCAGCCTTTTTAATTCCTAAGGACTTGTTAAGATGAAGAAATAATCCCTATTTTTGGTCGAGTCCTTATAAACCCTTAACAATGAAAAAAATAATACCCGGAATTTTAGCAGTAGCAGTTTTATTCTCCTGTGATGACAATTCCAAAAAAGAACAAACAGCATTGAATTACCCCGAAACTAAAAAAGTAGATACTGTATCAAATTATTTTGGTACAGATGTTAATGACCCTTACCGTTGGCTTGAAGATGACCGTAGTGAAGAAACCGGAGATTGGGTAAAACGCCAGAATGAGGTTACTTTTGGTTACCTGGAAAATATCTCATATCGCAAAGAATTAAATGACCGTTTAACCAGGTTATGGAACTATGAAAAACTGGGAGCACCTTATAAAGAAGGAGATTACACATATTTCAGCAAGAATGACGGGCTGCAAAACCAATATGTGGTGTATAGGAAAAAAGGCGAAAACGAAGAGGCGGAAGTTTTTCTTGATCCAAATACCTTCAGCGATGACGGTACTACTTCCCTTGCTGGATTAAGCTTTTCTGAAGACGGTTCAAGAGCAGCATATGCTATTTCTGAAGGAGGAAGCGACTGGAGAAAGATCATCATTCTTGATACTGAAACTAAAGAGGCTATTGAAGACACCTTAATGGATGTAAAGTTCAGCGGAATTTCCTGGAAAGGGAATGAAGGTTTTTAC
>DATHWA010000425.1:0-2769 GCA_035461025.1 Gillisia sp.
GTTGTTTTTTCGGAACATTTTTCCGACTCTTTTGCTGAGAAGAAAGAAGGAACCTACAACCCTTTCAAAGAAATTAAAAAATACCTAAGTATTTTAACCTGGGTGGGATGTGGGACTATACTGGCAATTCTTTTTGCCTTGATTATGTTTTATTTGGACAGGTTTTTCGGCTTTAGGTTTGAACAATTAAAGCCAAATGATTTTGATACCGATAATGAATTTCTTCAAAAGTTTATAGATGTTCTTCAGGGACCAGACTCTAATAACGGCATACTGCTTATAGGATTACCTTTTTCGGGGAAAAGCCGTTGGGCAGGAGAGATCGTGAGAAGATCTGGATATAAGAAATTCGTAACCTTATCTTTTTTACAATTGGATAAACTTAAACCCGATACCAGTATTGAAGATTGTTATAAAATTCTTTGTGCAGACTGGCCAGATGAGCAACTTTCCTGTAGTCAATGGGAAAAAGATATCCAGGTTTTTATTCTTGAGCATTTAGAACATGATGTTAATTCTTTTGATTCAAACCGGATAAAACTGCGACTCATTTGTCACCTGATAGCAAAAAAGAAAAGATTAATTATTACTTCTGAAATTTATCCCAGCCAGATTTTGGCTTTTTATCAGGATCAGTTAGAAATCCAGGAAAGCAAAAATGCTGAAATGACGAGCGATTTTTTTTCCTGGCGGAATATCCTGAGCGCTTTCCCTCAGATTTTAATAGGCATTACAGATGCCAGAGTTAAGGTGCTTAACAAACTAAACACCAATTTATCTCCCAATACAGATGATTGGGAAGTAAAAAGATCAATAGCACAGGAATTAGGTTATAGTAATTTTTTGCCCACCCTGGCTCCTGTAATATTTGCAAAGAGTAAGTCTTTAGATCCTGAATCGCATCTTAATTACCAGCGCATGATAATGCATATTCAAAATCTTAGCTACGGCTATTACACAGACATTTGGAATTCCATGCCCAGCCGGGAGCGTTATATGATTTATGATCTTGCAAAGGATGGTTTCTTAAATATTAAAAATGGAAATTCCCTGTTCACTCTCATGAAAAAGGGACTTATTATTTGGAGGGACAGGCCGGTAATTTTTAATAACAGTTTTAGAAATTTTATTATTTCCTCGGTCTCCTCAAAAGAGGCCCTGCATCTTGAAATAAAAAACAGGGGCCAGGGTTCCTGGGGTACTATTCGTATTGTAATTTATCTTGTCATTTTTACAATTATCGTATTCATTTTGCTTGGGGAACCAGATCTTATAAAAGATTTTGAAACGCTTATTGGTGCTTTGGGAGGTATTGGAGTATTGATACCTGTGATAAGTTCCGTTTTAGCTAAAAGTGGACAAAAGTAATTTAATATCAATGCTATGAGAACTGTAAATGTTTTTCTTGTTGTAATCGCCTTAAGTTTCAGCACGCTCAATACTTCCTGTGTGAGCACCCGTGTGGAAGCAAGTCCTTATCAGGATACTTTTGAAAATCTGGAATGTCAATCGCAGCCCAGTTGGAGTTACTGGTGGGGCCTGAAACAGAAAAGGGTTGATGTAAACCCCGGTACAGAGGGAGTAATTTGCTCTTGTACCGAAAGCTCCATGTCCTGGGTGGTTGTGAAAACCTCCTTAACAGATTTCCTTTTAAGCCTGGCCACAGTAGGAATTGTTAACCACAGGACCGTCTCATATGGCTGCTCCAGACCTTCAAACGGGGAAGGTGATCTTGATAATTAAAAAATAAACGCTATGTTACCAAAAGGCATCGTTTCCTTACCTATTGAAAAATGGACAAATAAGCACCAGAATTTTACCCATTCTCTTGTGAAAAATGCATCATTTAAGCTCTATAACCCACCCGGGGAAAGTCACAGGAAGCGTTATTTAGATACCACCAGAAATTTCCAATGGCTGATAAAGCATGCGGAGGAGAAAAATTTAAAGCTCCGTGCAATGGGAAGCGGGTGGTCATTCTCAAAAGTTGGGGTAACCCAGGGCGGGATAGTAGATACAGCCGCTCTTAATTTTTCCTTTCCACTCAAAGAAGTGTATGTGAATTCCCAATATACAGGTGCAGTAGATGATTTATATTTTCTGCAATGTGGTACAATCATTCATGAAACTACCAGGAGGCTGGCGGCTAAAAAACCTCCCCGGTCCATCAAAGCTTCAGGAGCCAGCAATGGTCAAACCATAGCAGGCGCTTTTTCTACAGGTACACACGGAGCAGCCATTAAGGAAGGTGCCGTACAGGATATGGTGGTAGGTATGCATATAATTACAGGTGCCAACCGGCATGTTTGGCTTGAAAGAGCTTCTCATCCAGTTGCTTCGAGGGAGTTTGTGGAATGGCTGGGAGCTGAATTTATACGGGACGATGCTGTTTTCAATTCAGCCCTGGTAAGTTTTGGCAGCTTTGGATTCATTCACGGCGTAATGATAGAAACTGAACCTCTATTTTTACTTGAAGAGCACAAAATAGCAAATATCCCCTACGGCAATTCTTTGAAAAAGGCAATGCGCCATCTGGATTTTTCCGATTTACCTATTGAAAATTCTACCGCAGGGAAGGAATTACATCATTTTGAAGTACTATTTAATTTGCACGATTTTGAGCCCGGTAATGCAAATAAAGGAGCATATATCAAGTGTATTTATAAAAAACCCTATTTATTGCCTTACCCCCGGCACCAACGCAGCAATGACTTTACATACGGAGACGATTTGCTGGGAATAATATCCACTCTACTGGATAGATTAGGT
>DATHWA010000426.1:0-6650 GCA_035461025.1 Gillisia sp.
CTACAATGGTGCGCAAATCAAACCCGGTGCGTAGCTTATCAATACCATCTGTCGGTGCGTTATCTTGTCTATTATCCGTTTTTTCAATAACCACAATCCCATGCACATGATTGGGCATAATTACATGATCTCCCAATTTCACGAATGGAAAATGTTGTGGTATTTCAAGCCAGCAATTATTAGCAAGATTGCCAATATCTGATAATATCATTTCCCCGGCGTTAATCTTACCAAAAGAATGTTCCCGGTTTTTGGTGCATATCGTAATAAAGTAAGCCGCATTCCAACTATAGTCCCAATTCCTGAGGCGGCTAGAATCAATACGATATTTATTTTTAAATTAATCAGCCATCAGTTGAATTAATTTATTTTGTGAGCTCCATAACTGAACAAGAGTTATATAAATCTAAAGAGAATGGATGTTTTTCCATCTACCTTGCTAATTGTTAGACTTCTGAAACAAAAAAAAGAGCAAAACCTAAAGTCTTGCTCCTTTCAATTCTAATTGATTTATTCTTAATCCCCACACTGCACATCACATGCAGCTGCAGTAGCAAACCATAAGGCTGCACTATGAAAATTAACCAATGCTTTACCACCGCTTCTGTTACAAACATTTGCAGCAGCTCTGCAATCTGCATTTAACGCAGTGTTGGCGCTTTCAATAAGTGCCCCTGTTAAATCGGAGTCGGGCTGGATGATCCAGACGTCATGCCATTTTTCTGATTTTTCTTTTGAAGGGAAATACTTAACGCTGTTAATAATAACTCCGTTGCTGAATTCCAGGTTAAATTTAAAACCACCATTGCTTAATTCAACAATATGAGTGAAAATAATGTATTCCTCACTAGCGGGATTCTTAACCAACATATCTGCTCCCGGGTGCCTGGTGGTCCTCTCCTCTAATTCAAATTCCAGTCCATTACTGTAATTAAAATTAAAATCCAGTTCTCCATCCAGGAATTTACTTGTTTCCGAATCCTTTAAAAGGTAAGTGGTGTTTTCAATTTCCACCACGCCATTGTTTTCCAGTTGTAACTCTTTTTCCAAAGCACTTAATTGAGCCGGTTCTTCGGGGTCGGCACTACAGGAAAATAAAAGTCCTGCAAACAGGAATAATCCTGTCATAGATTTAATAGTAGGTTTGATCATTTGATTGGAGTATTGATTATTCAATAAATTTATTAAAATTTTGTTATAAAGCAATTTTATTTTATTAAAGATGAGTGCATTGACTACCCGGCAATATTTTTCGACCTTTTAAAATTAATTATTCTTTGAAAATTTTCAAGAAAGGGAGAAAGGGTATAATTAATTAATTATACAATTCATCATTATAATTTGGAGTTCTACATTGCATTGCAGATCTTCATAAGTGATTTTCATAATTTCATTCCCTCCGGTACAGCAACCGGGTCAAATTCCCAAAGCAAGGGCAGGACAAGGTAAACCAGGAGTGTGATAATAAAGATAGAAATAAGATTCATCCAGAGACCCGCACGCATCATATCCGGAATTCTAAGATGCCCAGATCCAAAGACCACCGCATTTGGAGGGGTTGCAACAGGTAACATAAAGGCACAGGAAGCAGCAAGGGTTGCACTTACCATGAGGGTATAGGGATGGATTTCCAACGCCAGCGCCATTGTAGCGAGGATGGGTAATAACATTGCCGTGGTCGCAAGGTTGGAAGTAACCTCTGTGAGAAAATTAACCGATGCTACCAGGATCAAAACAAGTAATAACAAAGGCAGGTTCTGCAGGTTTATCATTTGTTCCCCAATCCATACTGCCAGGCCTGTGTCTCCAAATCCCTTTGCCAGGGCCATACCGCCACCAAACAGCAGGATGATCCCCCAGGGAATATTGACGGCTTCCTCCCAGGTTAATAGATTTCTATCATTGTCCCCCGCAGGAATAATAAACAGGCAAACAGCAGCTATAATTGCTATGATAGTATCATCAATAAAAGGAATGATAGGCTGCAAAAGAAATGGCCTGCTAATCCAGAAGAATGCTGTTAATACAAACACCCACATTACCCTTTTCTCCTGCTTCCCAATACTGCCCAGACCGGATTTTAATCTGTTGATCTCTGCCTTGCCTCCGGGAAGGGTGCTTTCTCCAAACTGAAAGGCGAAATTCACAAGGTATTTCCAACAAATGAAGAGAAGAAGGAATGAAACCGGCATTCCAAGGATTGCCCATTGCAAAAAGCTTATCTTAATCCCGTACATCTGCTCCACAATACCTGCGAAGATGAGATTTGGCGGAGTGCCTATAAGAGTTCCAATACCCCCAATTGATGCACTGTATGCTATTGCCAGCATCAATGCCTTTCCAAAAAGGCTGTTCTCGTTCTCTATTGTATCCGGATTGTCTTTTAGCTGACTTATAATAGCAGTACCAATTGGCAGCATCATTACCGACGTCGCGGTATTTGAGATCCACATAGATAAAAATGCGGTGGCAATCATAAATCCCAGAATGATCATTTTAATGTTGCTTCCAATAAAATAAATGATCGTAAGGGCGATCCTCCGGTGCAGGTTCCATTTTTCAATGGCTACTGCAAGCATGAATCCTCCCAGGTAGAGAAATACATATTTGTGCCCGTAGGCCGCGGTAGTGGTATCTATTGGAACAGCGCCGGTTAGCGGAAAGAGTACAATAGGTAATAGAGCTGTCACAGCGATAGGTACTACTTCTGTTACCCACCATAATGCCATCCAGATGGTAACGCCCAGTACATCATAAGCAGCTTCCGGAAGAGTATCCGGAGCGCCAATGATTTGCATTATAATAAAAATAAGGGGGCCGGAAGCGAGTATAAAGGCGCGCAGAATTGGGTTCATTTCAAGATCAGTAATGAAAAATTTGGCTGAAAGATATTAAAATTTATGCTGCTGAAGGTATTCGTTTCCCAGCTCCTTCTGCCGGAAATAGTATTAGTCTATCCATCCTGGCGGAAAGAATTTTATTATATTTAGGAGGAATAGTCCTTTTCTTCAGCAATAAAGCTAAAAAGGACCTTTTAAGAATTCCTAACCTCACCCGAATGAAAGAAAAAATAAACCTGAAAGTTAATGGAAAGGAACACAGTGTTGAAGTAGATCCTTCAACACCTTTGTTATATGTGCTTAGGAACAACCTGGAGCTAAACGGTCCTAAATATGGTTGCGGGCTGCAGCAATGTGGTTCCTGTATGGTGCTCCTCAATGGGGAAGCAACCCCCAGTTGCAGAATTCCTGTGAGTGCTATGAAGGATATGGAGATCGTCACTTTAGAGGGGCTTCAGAAAGAAACGGGAGAGCTACACTCTGTACAGGAAGCTTTTTACGAGGAACAGGCAGCGCAATGTGGTTTTTGCCTTAATGGAATGGTGATATCTACTGTGGCGCTTCTGGAGAAAAATTCTAACCCGGACCGGGGTGAGATCCTGGAAGGCCTGGAGAGGGTATTGTGCAGGTGTGGCACCCATAGTAGAATTATTAAAGCAGTAGAAACTGCAGGTGCCAAGATCTCCCGATAATGAAAACATCAAGAAGAAATTTTATAAAAACAACCGGCTATGTGGCCGTGGGGCTTAGTGTAATACCTGGAATGGCCTGGAGTATGTCCGGGGATTGTGAAGCTTTTCCTGAAAATCTTAATCGGGACAATTCAATTTCAGATTGGGTGCAGCTACTGGAAGATGGAAGGGTGAAGATCTTTACGGGGAAAATGGAGCTGGGGCAGGGAATACGAATTGCGATTGCACAGGTAGCTGCAGAGGAATTAAATATGGAGGTAGATCTCATTGAAGTGCACCTTGCTGAAACCGGGGTTACCCCCAATGAAGGCTATACCGCCGGCAGCAATTCCATTGCGCGCAGTGCAATGTCTGTAAGGAAAGCTGCTGCAGCCGCCGCCGGAATTTTGCTTGAAAGGACTTCGGAAAAATTTAATATTCCCCGCGAAGATCTGTATCTCAAAAACGGAAAAGTCTTTTCAGCAAAAATAGAACAGACGTTTAGTTTTTCTGAAATTCTTGAAGGAAAGCAAATAGAAGAGGTTATCCCCTCAACCGTTACCGCCAAAAGCAAAGAAGAGCATAGTATTGTAGGTACTCCTGTCCTTAGAAAGGATATAGGGGATATGGTACGTGGAAATTCTGTTTATGTGCAGGATATGAGATTCCCGGGGATGTTATACGCCCGGGTTTTGCGACCGCTTGCTTACGATGCTCATCTCACAAATTTTAATAAAGTAAGAGCAGAAGCCCTGGATGAAGTGGTCAAAGTGGTTCGAAAGAATAATTTTGTTGGAGTTATTTCGCGTGAGGAATATCAGGCAGAAAAAGCTCTGGAAATTCTCGCCGAAGACTGTACCTGGGAGATTAAGAAAAAACTTCCGGCAGGCAAAGACCTCAAAGAGTATTTGCCTACACTTACTTCCCAACACGAGACGGTAGCAGAGCAAGGGAACGTTAATTTTGGCCGGGATTCTCTAAAAGCCACATATTTTAAACCATATATCATGCATGGTTCCACCGGGCCGTCCTGTGCAGTGGCACTTTATAATGATGATATGTTGCATGTTTGGACCCACAGCCAGGGTGTTTATCCATTAAGGGAGGCGCTGAGTAATCTAACCGGCCTACCAGAATCAAAAATAAGGGTCACCGGGGTTCCGGGCTCCGGGTGCTATGGACATAACGGGGCAGATGATGTTGCGGCAGAGGCTGCTTTACTTGCAATGGAACATCCAGACGTACATCTTAAGCTCCAGTGGACCCGCGAGGAGGAACATGCCTGGGAGCCTTATGGAAGTGCAATGATCATGGAATTGCGGGGAGAGCTGGATGCTTCCGGAATGATTACTAAATGGGGTTATGAATTATGGAGCGATACCCATAGTACAAGGCCCGGAGGAGATAAAAAGAACCTGTTACCTACAATTTATTATGAGGGTACAGAAAAAGTGAAATTGAGCGGATTCCTGGGCGGAGGTTATCGCAATTCTGAACCCTATTACCGTTTTCCAAATTTAAAGGTGGAAGCCAATTTCTTTGAGGGGCCTCTAAGGGTATCTGCATTGCGAAGCTTAGGAGCTTACGCCAATATTTTTGCAATTGAAAGTTTTATGGATGAACTGGCAGAAAAGGCAGGAAAGGACCCGGTTGAATTCAGGCTTGCTCATCTGGATGATCCCAGAGCAAGAGATGTTCTGGTCAAAGTACAGGAGATGACATCCGGGATCACAATTTCAGAAAACCAAGGTATAGGGTATGCTTTTTCCCGCTACAAGAATTCAGCGGCTTATTTCGCAGTTGCAGCTATGGTTGAACTGGAAGAAGGAAAAATAAAAATAAGGAAAATGTGGGGAGCAATAGATTCGGGGGAGATTATTAATCCGGACGGACTTAAAAACCAGACAGAAGGCGGGATGATACAGAGTGCCAGCTGGACGATGATGGAGGAGGTGAAGTTCAATGAGGAGCATGTAAGCAGTGTAGACTGGAGCAGCTATCCAATTTTCAATTTCAGAGATATCCCGGAGGTGGAAGTTGAGGTGATAGACCGTCCCAATGAGGAGCCGCTTGGTGCGGGAGAAGCAGCCCAGGGACCGGCAGCTGCAGCAATTGTGAATGCGGTATACCGGGCAACGGGAAAAAGAGTTCGGGACCTGCCTGTAAATAAATATTTTTCTTGATATTTATATAAAACATTGAAGATATGGAAGAGCTGGAAATAAAAACGGGAATACAAATTTCGAAACGAGCTACCGAGGTATATGAGGCAATTGTAGATCCCAATAAAATGTCTAATTATTTTATTGCTGAAAGTACCGGCAATATGGTTGAAGGCACTTCGGTTACCTGGAAATTCCCGGAGTTTGAGGGGGATGTGCTTATTGAGGTAACAGAAGTTATCCCGAATGAACTTATTACATTCCTTTGGGAAGGGGCTAAAGAGAAAAAGCTTAAAGTCAGGATCCATTTAACTGAAATGCCAGACCATAGTACAGTGGTGGAAGTAACAGAAGGTAAGCTCCCTGCAGATGCTGCCGGCCTTAGCTGGTATGGTGGAAATACTGAAGGATGGGCAAATTTTCTTGCCTGTTTAAAAGCCTATCTGGAATATGACATCAATCTTAGAAAGGGAGCATTTGAATTCCGCAGGGGAGAGGTATAACAATCATTCAAATTTGAGGAACATTTGATCAAAATTAATGATCATTTTATCAAATTGTTTGATAAGGTCCTGGCCCAGGTTTCCGTAGAAAAGATTAGTATCTGTTACAGGCTCCTTTAACACGATTACTGAATCTATTGCAATTGTTCTATCATTAATAATAGGACGAAAGGTGGGATAAAATCCTTTTTTACTGGTAACCCCTCCGGCACCGCCAAAAGTGTACTCCACATCCTCCTCGTCGCCGTCAAATTCTTTTTGGTGCTGTATGAGGTATATATTGTAAAGCATCGTCTTATTAGCGCCCGTATCAAATGTGTACACTCCCGCACCGTTTTGATTCTTAAGATATAACAGCGGAGTAAGAAAATCCAGCGCCAGATTCTGCTCCCCTGCAGTTGTTTGTTCAAAAGGAACAATAAATCTATCATCTTTTGTGATATGGATTTCATCCAATGCTTCCAGTATTGGGAA
>DATHWA010000427.1:0-1723 GCA_035461025.1 Gillisia sp.
AGATCACCCCCATCATCAAGGATCATATTTAAAGGCTTACGCTCTTCCCCAAAGAAAAGGGTTTGTTCTATACACCAGTTAAATTCTTCCTCTGTCATACCTTTCCAGGCATACACAGGAATACCCGCTGCTGCAATTGCCGCTGCAGCCTGATCCTGGGTAGAAAATATATTACAGGAACTCCAGGTAACTTCAGCACCCAACGCTACTAAAGTTTCAATTAAAACAGCAGTCTGGATGGTCATATGCAAACATCCTGCTATACGCGCTCCCTTTAAAGGTTGTTCGCTTCCAAATTCCTCCCTTAAGGACATTAGCCCGGGCATCTCTGCTTCAGCAAGTTCTATTTCTTTTCTTCCCCAGTCTGCAAGGGAAATATCTTTAACTTTATAGGCCGTGTAAGGCACTGTTTTAGTTGACATATTGTTATATTTGATTTGTAGCAAATTAAGTCGCAAAAGTAAACAATATATAACAAAATTTTATGCCCCTTTACAAAAGAATAACAGTTGATGAGCATACTAAAGTCTTCATTTGGAAGGTAGAGGAATCTTTGGAATGGTTATCAAAAGGAATTGAACTTACTCCACATTGCAGGCAAAGGGTAGAAGGGATGAAATCTGAAATTCATCGTCGTGGCTTTATGAGCATAAGACATTTACTGGCTGAAGCCGGTTATGTAGACCATGACCTCTACTATGATAACCTGGGCAAACCTCATTTGACTGATGGCAAAAATATTTCCATTACCCATTCATTCAATTTTACAGGGATTATTATAAGTGATAAAAAAGTTGGAATTGATATAGAAATGCAGCGTGAAAAGATCTTAAGGATCGCGCATAAATTTACCCCGCTTAAGGAATACCATACAGTGGCAAATGAAGAAGCATTGATAAGAAAACTTACCATAGTGTGGGGAGGGAAAGAATCTATTTACAAGATGTATGCAGAACCCGGGTTAGGCTTTCTTCAACATATCAATATAACCGATTTTGATTTTGAAAGTGACAATACTACCGGCAAGGTTTTTTTTAATGGAAATTCATCCGAATATTATATGGAATTTCTGGAATTTGAAGGTTTTACCTGTGTATATGCAATGTCCCTGGAGGATGCACCGGCAAAGAAATAGGTAATGGGTTCAATTTTTAAAGAACTTTATGAAACGGCACCGGGAAAAAGCCGATTTTTAACTGTGCTCATTGATCCTGAAAATTTTATAGCTGAAGACGTGGGAATGTTTTTCCAATCGCTTCCTGCTCTTGTAACCCATATTTTTGTTGGAGGAAGTACAGCCGATGCAAATGAAACCCAAAAGACAGTAGAGAAAATAAAAGAAAATTCTTCCCTTCCTGTAATTATTTTTCCCGGGAATTACACTCAAATTTCTTCATTGGCAGATGGGCTGCTTTTCCTTAGCCTCATATCCGGCAGAAATCCGGAATATCTTATTGAACAGCAGGTTAAATCTGTAAGATATTTAAGGCAAACTTCTTTAGAGATAATTCCTACCGGATATATCCTAATTGACGGGGGTAAAAAGTGTGCAGTTCATCGAGTCAGCAATACCCAACCTCTTGCGCAAAGCGAAATTGAAACCATTGTAGATACAGCTCTTGCTGGTGAATATTCCGGGAAGAAACTTATTTACCTGGAGGCGGGGAGTGGGGCAAACAATCCTGTTTCCTCTCGAATAATCACTGCTGTGAAGGAGGCTCTA
>DATHWA010000428.1:0-19376 GCA_035461025.1 Gillisia sp.
AAAGGGGGAAGAATACTTAACTCCGTGAAACTCTTTTTTAACACCATTTAAACTCCGTGGTTAAACTACAATTAGACTCGAAAAAAGAGAATTAACCTTCCCAGAATAAGCAAGAAACAGAAAACCGAAAACGGAAAACACTTATATGAAATTCAAAAAGATAGTTTGTATAGATAAAACAAAACTAAAGCCCTGGGCCATTGAGGAATTGCAAAGGTACAGTGAGGAAGAGGTTGTAAACTATACAGATTATCCTAATTCAAAAGAGGAGAGCGTAAACCGCATAGGGGACGCAGAGGTTGTTTTCGTTTCCTGGCATACCAAGCTGGATGAGGAGGTTATTGAACAATGTCCCAATCTGAAATATATAGGGATGTGCTGTAGCCTTTATGATGATGAGTCGGCTAACGTGGCGGTGAATTTTGCCAGGGAGTGGGGAATTACGGTTACCGGGATAAGGGATTACGGGGATCCGGGAGTGGTGGAGTTTATTATTGCGGAGCTAGTGCGATTACTGCATGGGCTTGGAAATTTGCGGTGGAAAGAAATGCCCGTGGAGCTTACCCGCAGGAAGATTGGAATCATAGGATTGGGTGTTACCGGGCAGTTGCTGGCGGAATGTTTGTTGCCCTTTGGGGCAGACCTTTTCTACTTCAGCCGTACCAGGAAACCGGAATGGGAAGAGAGAGGAGTAAAATACCTTCCACTAGAGGAGCTGTTGGAAACAGTGGAG
Organism: Gillisia sp.; assembly: GCA_035461025.1. Taxonomy (GTDB): domain Bacteria; phylum Bacteroidota; class Bacteroidia; order Flavobacteriales; family Flavobacteriaceae; genus Gillisia. Next base: position 734 of record DATHWA010000428.1, read on the forward strand.
ATCCTTTCCATACATTTACCACGAAATACGGAGATCCTTCAGGAAAAAGAATTCGAGAAATTTGGTTCGGGAAAGATCCTTATCAATACATCGCTGGGATTACCATTTGATGAAAAATCCTTCAGCAACTGGATGAAAGACACTTCTAATTTTGCCATTTTTGACGGTGACGGGAGTAAAGAGCTTTCCGAAGAAATTAAAGAAATGCCACGGGTCATTAGCGCTTCGAAAAGTGCCGGCTGGAGTGCAGAGACTCACGAACGATTGGCTAAAAAAGTGATGGAGAATTTCAGAAATTTTCTTCATCGTAATTGAACATTGGGATAAAGTTCAGCTTTAACGACCGGAGTTTTAGGAACAAAATAATAATCAAATATTTATATACTTTTCACTGTCTGAACTTTTTCTCGTTTCCATAAATTCCATACATTTTTTCACTGATTATATGGTGAGTTCGTGGTAAATCCTATTTTGAAAGTTATCCAAATCCCATAGTCCACAATTTGAATAAGAACTGAGATTATCCCAATCTGGCCTGTCAATGTCGGGATAGTTGCAATTCCTCTCAAATCCACCCCCATGGATAGAGCGCGGTCACATCCCAATGTTATCTCTTCCATCCATCGAGAACGCAGAGGCTCAAAAAGCCCTGTTTCTGATAGGAAAATGGGCTTGTCTGTCGTAAGCTTTTAATAAAAGTTTTGAGAATGGAATACATTTATGATCCATGAAAGGCCAGGAGAGGGTTGGACCTGCGTGTTCCCATTGGTTGTTAACCTATATCACTCGACCAAAGAGAATGCAGCTCTGAGATAAAAAATAAAAAAAGAATCCAACAAGGAGTATAAATCTATTGGGAATTAATTTGGTGTATTTTTTAGCAAAATTAACAACAGAAGGCGACGGTTAGTCTGGTAGCAATATTTTAATTTCCGGGTAATTTGGATTGTTTAAGAGTGAAGGAGGGGAGAGAGATACCAAATCTTACTACTACTAACCTTATAGTGATAATTATCAACGATGTAACAACATATATAACATCTGTATTTACCCCAAGTTCATTTAGTAAAATAAATGCCAATCCCCCTGTGAGTGAAGCGGTGGCATAGATCTCTTTCCTGAAGATAACAGGAATCTCTGCTACAAGAATGTCCCTTAATACACCTCCAAAGGTTCCAGTCATCGCGCCAAGCGTAATGCAGATAATAGGATCAAGGTCGTTTTGCAATCCAACTTCAACTCCTGTTATGGTAAAAACTCCAAGACCTATTGTATCAAAAAGAAAAAGAGATGTTTTTAGATAGTTGATCTTATTTCTAAAAATGATGGCCAGAATTGTCACAACCCCTATAAAATAAATAAAGATATTGTTGATCATCCAGGTTGGAGTTTGTCCTAATAATATATCTCTTAGGGTTCCTCCTCCAATGGAAGTTACGAAAGCGATGATAAAGATCCCGAACAGGTCCAGTTTCCTGTTCATCGCCGCTAGTGCGCCGGAAATAGCAAACGCCACGGTACCCAGAAGATCCAGTATGTTGAAAAGGCTTAATTCCATATATACCCTGCAAAGGTATCTTTTTTAATTGCAGGTACAGGTGCAATAATCAAAAGTAAGGATTTGGAACTTATTATAGGGATGAGTATCTTGTAGAAAGCAGTGGATAGTAAAACTTACTCACTTTTTAAGTAAGGTTTTGCCTATTCTTCCTACTTTTACATTTATAAAATATAACAGTGATGACAGAAAAAATTGAGCGTATAAAATGTCTTATTATAGGATCCGGGCCGGCGGGATATACCGCCGCTATTTATGCTGCCCGGGCAGATATGCACCCCGTGATGTACACGGGAATGGAACCGGGTGGACAGCTTACCACCACGACTGAAGTTGATAATTTTCCCGGGTATCCGGATGGGGTAGACGGGCCATCTATGATGATAGACCTCCAAAAACAAGCTGAACGTTTTGGGACACAGGTGAGAATAGGAATGGTAACAGAAATAGAATTAAGCAAAGAACACGGCGGAATCCATAAAGCTTGTATAGATAACTCTACCTGGGTTGAAGCTGAAACTGTTATCATCTCTACTGGTGCTACGGCAAAATATTTAGGGCTTCCAAGTGAACAGCGCTTAAGAGGTGGGGGAGTATCTGCCTGTGCCGTTTGTGACGGATTTTTCTATAAAAAACAAGACGTTGCAATAGTTGGAGGGGGAGATACCGCTGCTGAAGAGGCAACTTATCTGGCAAATATTTGTAACAAGGTGACCATGCTGGTAAGAGGAGATGAGATGCGTGCTTCCAAAGCCATGCAACACAGGGTTACCAACACCAAAAATATTGATTTGCGCTACAATACTGAAGTTGATGAAGTTTTGGGAGAGCAGGTAGTAGAAGGCCTTAGGATGGTGAACAGAAAGACAGGAGAAAAAGAAGTTATCGATATCACAGGACTATTTATAGCCATTGGGCACAAACCAAATACTGAAATATTCAAAGGACAGCTGGATATGGATGATATGGGATATCTCATTACTAAAGGGAAATCTACAAAGACAAACCTACCAGGGGTATTTGCTTCAGGAGATGTTCAGGACAAGGAATACAGGCAGGCTATCACAGCAGCCGGAACAGGATGTATGGCTGCCTTAGATGCAGAGCGCTACTTAACAACTGTTGAGGAAACCTCTGAAAAGGAAATTACTGCTTAATTATCACTAATATTTAAAATAAAAAAGTCCCGGAAGGGACTTTTTTATTTTGTGATGCTAACTACTAGTTATCATCATTATCAATTTTCACCTTTTTCTTGACATCACCATCATCATCTGTCTTGATCTTGATCTTTTTGTCATCTGTTTTGATCTTAACCTTTTTGCCATCATCGCTTACTTTAACATCAGCGCCTTCTGCACGCAGTTGGTCAAGGTCATCTGCCTCATTGGTTTCTCTACAAGAACCCAGGGCAAGACTTACAACTGCCGCAAAGAAAATTGGTTTTAAAAAGCTTTTCATATTTTATTAAAAATTGATTAATAGGCAGGCAAGGTATTTAAATTCTAACATTTGTCATCAATATTTAACCTATCGCATGGAAAGTTTTCACATTTAGGCTCCCTCGCCCCCGGCATTTAAATTGCAATTCCGGTTTTGGGTTTTATTGTTTAGACCGGTTAAGGTTGTAAAAATAAAACAGTCCCACATCTTATCCTCCCCCGGGTTTAACCCGGCGCTATATTCTTTCTCAATAAATATATCAGATCTTACAGTGACAGGGATTTCCTGTGCATCCGGTGCCATTCCCATAAAACTGAGAATGCTGCCTATTACTAACTGAACAAAAGTTGTCATCATCTGGATTTTTTAATTTCAATCCCATTCTTATTTATTGTTATAGCTTTTACATCTTCTGTGACATTAAGCCCGTTTTTGTTAATACGAATCCTTACCTGGTCGTTTCCTATAGTGTCTCCGCCTTCAATGTCAATTGTTCCTTCAAATTCTTCCTCCTCCCAGGAGTCGTCATTTTCCCAAGAATCATCACTCTCCCAGGCATCGGTTTCCTCCACAGGACAGTCTTCACAGGTGGCAGTGTTGTTACCAATCTTCAGGAATTTTTCTTCAGAATTGTAGTCGAGTATATTTCCGTAATAATCTGAAGATCTGTGATAATAAGCCACGTTCTTATCTGTGTACAGCGTGGAACCTTCAGGTAAATAAAGAACTACTCTCACTTCCTGGTTTCGGTAATTATTCTTTAAAGCTGAAGTAAGGTGGGAATCCAGGAACAGCTTTCCATCCCTGAAGTTGGTATTATACCTTATTTCACTTGCCCTGTCCCTGGCATCCCTGGAATCACTTCCATCTGCCATTTTAATGATCTCCATCCTTCCAATGGAATCCCGGGTAGATTTCACTACCAGGCGTACGTCTGTATTATAAATAACCTTATTGTTGTCCTCATCTACTTTGATATCCACACCGCCCCTTGACCGGTAAACTCCCGAAGAAAACTGCGGATCATTTTGCATAGCAATGTATAGAGTATCCCGGGATGTGATTGGAAGTGCTTCCGTGATCACCACTTCCCCGTCAAATGCCCTTTGAGTAGCCTGCTGTATCCCTATCACTGCAAGTCCAATAATAGATAACAACCATAGACCAAGAAGTACCAGTTTTGCAGGAGTTCCAATAGACCTTAATTTCTTCACCAGGATCTTTAATCCAAGAATGAAAAGGAAGAAGAAAGGGATTCCCACGGCAAAGAAGGTAAGTAGCGAAATAAGCCACAAAGGTGCTCCAATTGCTGCCATTTCAATATAATCTGTCCACGGTGCATCAAATAAACCAAAGGTTCCCACGGTGAACAGTCCAATGAACAATCCTATTAAAGTTGTACCCGCTATAAGTAATAGGAGTACCCCTATAAGTTTTACAAAGATGTTGAGGATGAACAGGATCCCGGATCCAATTCCTGTTGCCGCAGAGGAAGCACCAGACTTAGCCTGGTTGCCGTATTTTTGGTAATCGACATTTCTAACTTTCCCTGCGACATCATCAAAACCCTCGCGTATCTTCCTTTCAATGTTGGTGATGTTTACTTCCTCTCCCCGCATAGATAATTTATCTGCCGTGGTCTTTGCCTCGGGCACGAAGATCCACAGTGCGATATATATAAGGATAAAGGCTCCACTGGAGGCAATGGTTAGAACTATCCAAAGCAATCTTACCCAAATTGGGGCTATTCCCAGGTAATGACCCAGGCCGGAGGAAACTCCTCCAACGTAGGAATGTTCTGTGTCGCGGAAGAGTTGCTTTCCGGAAGTATGAGGACGGGAGTATACCGGCTCATCTTCAAAGATCTCTTCATCCACCATGTAATCTTCCGGTTGTCCCATAATTGCGATAACCTCTTCCACTTCCTTGGAACTTACAACCTGGCGATCTGTCTTCAGTTTTTCGCTGAAAAGCTCAGCTATACGAGCTTCAATATCGGCAATGATCTCATCCCGTCCCTGTGTATTGGTAAGGGAACGTTTTATGGCATCCAGGTAGTGCTGTAATTTGGCGTATGCATCCTCATCTATATGAAAGAAAACGCCGGCAAGATTTATATTAACTGTCTTATTCATGATTCTTGTTTTTTTGATTGGTTACAATAGTTACAGCGGTTTGAAGTTCCTCCCAGGTGTGGGTTAGTTCCTTTAAAAATACCTTCCCGGTATCTGTGAGGCCGTAATACTTTCGTGGGGGGCCACTAGTGGATTCTTCCCAGCGATAATTGAGCAATCCTGCATTTTTAAGCCTGGTGAGGAGAGGGTAAATGGTTCCTTCCACTACCAGCAACTTTGCATCTTTCAGGGTGTCAAGGATCTCTGCTACGTATGCATCATTGTCCCTTAGGACAGAGAGGATGCAATACTCCAGAACTCCTTTACGCATTTGCGCTTTGGTGTTTTCAATCTTCATTGTCTTGGATTTTGTGTGTTGTTAAACTGTTCATTTTTTGATTGATGATTATCTACCGGAGTAGGTTTGATGAAATTGATGGTAAGAGGATAATTATAATATTTCCCTTCACTGGCTTTTACGGTAGCAGTGATAATTGCTACTATTTCAAATACAAACAAGGCAAGGAGAAGTGTTCCCATTATCCCAATGAATATTAGGATTGGAAGTGCGTGTACCACCCGGAAAAATTCGTGGAATCCATTATGAAAGACCATATCATTAATGGATTCCATTCTCACCCCCAGAAAAATCACTCCTGCAATTGCAAGGCAAACCAACAGGATAAAGTATAAGAACATACTTATTTGAAAATTGAGAGCCTGCTTCCCGTGATGATCTACAAAAGGATCATTTTGTTTTGCGGTCCAGAGAATAAGGGGTAGAATAAAATTTCCAAGCGGGAAAAGATACTTGGAGAAGGTGGACAAATGAATGACTGCTGCCATTGTGTTATCCTGTTTTACGGTTGATGTTTCCATGATGATTGATTTTCTTATACAAATATATATCTTAAAGATGGTATTATGCAAAGCAAAGTACTAAATATTTTTACGAATTAGTAAAATTTAACATTTCCCTATGTTCAGAAATTTGAATACTTTTAGAAAAAATCACGGATGAACCTTAGTGCAGGCAAGCTTAACAAGTTCTTAATGGTCAAATTACCCAGCGCATGGTTATGCGGGGTACGGGTAAAAAAAATTAACAAAGAATCCTGCGAGGTGGGAGTAAAGCATAGGTGGATAAATCAAAATCCATTTAATTCCATGTATTTTGCCGTACAGGCTATGGCTGCAGAGCTGAGTACTGGTGCCCTTGTGATGTCACAAATAAGAGAGAGCGGGGAGAAGATTTCCATGCTGGTAGCCCAGAACAAAGCATCCTTTAGTAAAAAGGCTACCGGAAAAATTAGGTTTATGTGCAAGGACGGCCATAAAATTTCAGAAGCTATTCAAAAAACCCTGGATAATGGGGATGGACAAACCTTTTGGATGAAGTCTATAGGTTATAATGAGGAGGGCGTGGAAGTCTCTGTATTTGAATTTGAATGGACTATAAAAAAGAAAATCCGTAAACCTGATAGTATAAAGGAGAAAACACGGTAGGAAAGCTATTTTGATTGTTGCTGTAAGGATTATATATCACATAAAATTATATCTATTTGGGACTGATATTTCCTTAACCTTTGTGAAAGTAGGTCAATGGGAAATTAATGGAACCAAATTTTCCAAAAGCCCCGTAGGCAGTGTCTTAAGGTCTAAAATGGTGCTTTTCTGAATGTTAAAATTAAGCTATCTACAACGTTTTCGTAATATTTTCCTTATATTTAAAATGTTTAAAAACATAGCCTATTGCTTCACCTTTACTTTTCTGAATTTATCAACAACCTAAATATTTTCAAATTATGGCGAGAGCGATGTTTGAATACACCAAAACGGTCCTTTCAAAGGTAAGTTTTGATGCGGTATTATTCTGCAAAGAAGTTAAGAAGGCACTCCAAAGACTTTTACCTCACGAAATTGAGGAATTAAAGATCTGGATAGTTTCACTTACAAGGCAGAACCCGGAACTCAACCAATGTTTAATCTTATTAAAATAAAGAAGCGGCCGCAAGGCCGCTTATTTATTTTCCCTGATTTTTTGTCTATATTCCAATAGAGGAAGTAGACACGTTATAGCTTATTAAAGCCCCGAAGAGATGTTATATACAAGCGATGGGTGCAGCCCATAGTATTAAAGAAAAACCCCGAAGGGCCTTAAATTACTAGTGATGGGGACAATCTTAACATAATAGAAAGCCCCGAAGCCTAATATACTGGCGATGGGTGCAGCCCATCGTATAAAATCGTAAATAGTTCGAGCCCTGCAGGAGCGTAATGAGAAAAAATTAAAGAAATTAATCCCAAAAAAATAATCCAGTAGAACAAATCTCTCACCTTCGTGAATTATACATAACAGAATAAAGGATCAGAATCTATTTCTAATCACCCTTATTGTCCAGGATCATACACCTATTTCACTCTTTCAGTCTTCTTAAGCGGACTTATAATTTTTACATTCTGAAAAGCAATTGCGCCTTTCACCACTCCTGCAATTGTTGTTCTTAGTGCTTCAATGATCTGGATCTTCAATTCGCTTTTATTATAGATAAGGCTCACTTCCCTTGCCGGGACAGGATCCTTAAACATCCTGAGTTGTTTACTCTCGCTCTCTTTAATATCAAGGGTGTGAAGGTAGGGGAGCAGGGTCATTCCAAGTCCTTCATTAGATAATTTCACAAGTGTTTCAAAACTACCGCTTTCCAATTGGAACCTGTCACTTTCATAGTTCCTGGAAGCCTTACAAAGGTTAAGAATTCCATCCTTAAAACAATGGCCATCTTCCAACAGGAGCATATCATCTATATCAAGATCTTCCACTTCAATTTTTTCCATTTTTGCCAGACGGTGCCCTGAAGGAACGTAAGCTACGAAGGGTTCATAATATAGAACCTGTTCCTTAATACCCTGTAATTCCAGTGGGGTTACGGCTATAGCCGCATCAAGGTGTCCGTCCCGCAGGCGCTCGATAATGGCTTCAGTATTAAGTTCCTCTATTTTTAGTTTCACCTTGGGATATTTCCTAATGAAATTATTAAGGAACATGGGTAAAAGTGTAGGCATTATCGTGGGAATTACCCCCAAACGAAACACCCCCCCAATAAAACCTTTTTGCTGGTCCACAATATCCTGGATCCTGTCACTTTCATTAACTATATTCCGAGCCTGGTTAACAATCTTCCTTCCTGTTTCGGTAAGCTGTATTGGCTTTTTACTGCGGTCAAAAATTTGTACATCCAGTTCTTCCTCAAGTTTCTGGATTTGCATACTTAAAGTAGGCTGGGTCACAAATACTTTTTGAGCTGCTTTGGTAAAATTTTGATGTTCTGCAACAGCAAGAACATATTGTAGCTGGGTTATGGTCATAAAATTTGAAAAAATTACAGCTGCAAATGTATTGATTTTTTCTATTAAAAAATTCCGTTGCGCTATTTTTACCTATAGTTTAACGACCAAGCCTAACCATTAGTTCCATTTCCGGGACCTCTACTTCAAACCTCGCGTCTTCCCATCTTGGCGGGCCATAAGGGTTGAAAATATTATTGGAGATCCCGTAATCCTCCTGTGGCATGCCGGAGGCATCAAAATCCATTCTTCCATTGGAGTTTTCATCATGCAAAACGGAAAGGCCATATGTTCCTGCAGGTACATTCTCAAAAACTAGAGTTACCACTCCATTGTCGATCTTCCCGCTACTGGATCCAAATTCGGCATCTGTTTTCATAAAAGTTTTATGAGTGTACAGGCCTGCAAGTACAACCCCATTATTACTTCGAATGTTTTCAACTACCACCGTGAGAGTAGTGTTTTCTCCTGCCTGGGAGAATGCTACTTCAAAGGCAAACATCAGGGTCAAAAAAATGATCGTTTTCATAACTATAAATTTTTAAGGTTAATTATACGATCAAAGATATGGGGGAGGGGCAGATCTAAAAAAGTAATGAGTATCAATCGTAGAAAAACAGGGATGGACTGTTATAATATTCCGCGGGCTTTGATTTCCAGGTACTTATTTATGGTATTCACAGTAAGTTCTTCCGGTTTTGTAAGTACAGTTTGTATCCCGTGTTGTTGCAGTTTTTTGGCCATTAGTCTTTTTTCAAATGCGAAATCCTCCGCGATAGTTTGATGGGCTATCCCGGGAATATTATCCATATTTGCCTTTACTACCTTTTCCAGCTCTACATTTTCAAAAAATATAACTACCAGCACGTGCTGCTTAGCTAAAGCTTTAAGAAACCCCAAATTCCTGTCCAGCGCATTCATATGCTCGAAATTCGTATAAAGAAGAAGAAGGCTTCTTTGGCGAACTTTCCGTTTAACCATAGTATACAGCAACCCAAAATCTGAATCTAAAAACTCGGTATCAATGTGATACAGATTTTCAAGGATCTGGTTTAGGTAAGTGCGTTTAGCATTTGCAGGGAGGATCTTTCCGGGGGTATTTGAAAAAGAAATCAATCCCGTTTTATCTTTCTTTTGCAGGGCTACATTGGAAAAGGCAAGGGTGCTGTTAATTGAATAATCCAGGAGACTAAGACCATCGAACGGCATTTTCATCACTCTTCCGGTATCTATGATGGAGTATACAGGTTGTGCTTTTTCGTCCTGGTACTGGTTAACCATTAGATCAGATTGTTTGGCGGTAGCCTTCCAATTGATACTCCTTACATCGTCCCCGGCTACATATTCCTTTATTTGTTCGAACTCCTGGGTATGGCCAATCCTTCGGATTTTCTTAAGTCCTACCTGTCTTAATCTGTTATCAATGGCAAGGAAATCATACTGTCTCATTTGGATAAAGGACGGGTACACCTTCACTGTTCGGTCTTCATCAAACACCATCCTTCTTTTTATAAGCCTGAATGCTGTAGATACATAAATATTCAGTTTTCCAAAAGTATATTCTCCACGCTCCACCGGCTTAAGGCCATATTCAAATCCTGAACTTTCCCCGGCAACTATTTTTAAGCTTTGCGAAAAATCCCTTTTCTGAAATTGCACAGGTAATTCATCTATCACTTCAAGGAAAACTTTGAAAGGATAAGAGTTCCTGAGTTTTATAATTATGAGATTGTTATCTGAATTGGATAGCTTATCCGGCACGCTCCTCTGGGCTTTAATACCTGAAGTCCTGTATAAAGCTATGGCATCGAATAATAAAATAATAAGCAGAAGGACCGCCAGGATCCAGGTGGGGGTGTATAGAACCGGGATCCAAAAGGAGAACAGGAAGATCACAGCAAGAGCAAAGATCGCTGTGAAAACCCTTTGGTGAAAATATATGGACTTTAAGGTTTTTAGCACCTATCGTGGAATTTCAATAGTATTGGCAATAATGTCAATCACATTTTCCTGGGTGATGCCTTCCATTTCCCTTTCAGGAGAAAGGATCACCCTGTGTGCAAGGACCGGAGCAAGCACTTTTTTAATATCCTCCGGGATCACGAAATCCCTGCCTTCAATAGCAGCCATCGCTTTGCTGGCATTCATCACCGCAATAGTGGCACGTGGAGAAGCTCCAAGGTACAGGTGGGGGTGATTACGGGTTTTAATGACTAGTTGTGCTATATAGTTAAGCAACTTTTCTTCTACTCTTACCTCCCTAATTTGTACCTGCAAAGCCTGTAGTTTTTCGGGATTAAGAACAGGAGTGATATTGGCTTCCGGTAAAGCCCCTTTGCGCTCGTGGTGTGATTGCAAGATCCTCACTTCTTCTTCCGGCGTGGGGTAGTCTACTTTGATCTTAAACAGAAACCTGTCCAGTTGTGCCTCCGGTAAAGCGTAAGTTCCTTCCTGGTCAATAGGGTTTTGGGTTGCGACAACCATAAATGGTGGTTTCATGTCGTATTTCTTCCCATCTATAGTGATCTGTCTTTCTTCCATCACCTCAAAAAGCGCAGCCTGCGTTTTTGCCGGAGCCCGGTTTATTTCATCTATAAGAACAATATTAGAAAATATTGGTCCGGCCTTAAATTCAAAGCCGGAGGTTTTTGCATTTAGGACCGATGTTCCCAAAACATCACTGGGCATAAGGTCCGGCGTGAACTGTATCCTGCTAAAATCTGTTTCCAGGGTCTTTGCAAATAGCTTCGCCGTTATGGTCTTGGCAACCCCGGGAACTCCTTCAATTAGCACGTGACCGTTTGCGAGAAGTCCGGCTATCAATAATTCGACAAATCTTTCCTGACCTATGATAACCTTTCCTAACTGGCCCTTGAGATCACTTACGGCCTGCTGTAATTCTTCAAGCGGAATACGGTTGGTGAAGTTTATTTCTGAATTTTGAGTAATGTCGTTATCCATCTAATGCTATTGTTTATAGGAGTTCAATTTGTCATTAAGCTCCTGTAGTTCTTCTTTACTAATTTCTGGTTGATTTGATATTTGCTGAAAAAATGCCAAAAGTTTTCTAATCTCCTTAATGTTTTGCCCGCTCTTTTCAGATAATTCTTTTAGTGTTTTTTCTTCTTCCAATGAAGAAAATATCCTGTACCTGCTTCTAATATAATCATAAAAGTGGTCAATTTTTTTTAGGGCAAGGGCTTTGTATTTCTTCTGTTCAAGATAAAGATCGGCAATTGTTCTGGAGTATTCATATGTTTGGTTCTTAAGAGGTTCCACCACCGGCACCGGCCGCTGTTTTCTCTTACCTTCAAAAATTATAAAAAGAACCGCTCCCAGCAGCACAAAGTAATAGGCCCATTTTAGTGCTTTATTGTTCAGAAGGATGTAGAGCGGGGAGGTGTGGAAAGCCTTTCCTGATTTGTAGTACCTGTCCCAGTAAATGGTTTCATCAGTATCAAGATAAGCCAGCACGCCTTCAGCATAATTATAATTATTCTCATTCAGCAAAAAGTAATTGCTGAAAGCTTCAGGAAAAGAATGAATATAAATGTCTCCATTTCCCCATTCAGAATGGAGAAAAACAGGGAATGCATCTTCGGGCTTGCTGAATTTCTCCAGATTTCCTACCCCCAGAACCGTATGTTTCAATGTATCAACCTTGCGAAAGTACTGAAGGTTTACATCGTGAGTATATTGAAAGCCACCGGGAACCTGAAGCCTGGGATTTACCAGCTCCAGATGTGGAAGGGAAGAAAGATCTCCACCGGGAATGCGGGTTGCGGTTTCGAATTGGAGGGTATCACTTAAATTTTCACTAAAATGCCCTGCAGCGAGAAAAAGAGTATTTCCGTTATCTACCCAGTTTAGAAGTTTTTTTAGCTCTGCATCATCAAAACTTAGATAGTTATTTAAAAAGAAATAAGTCCCTGAAGACTCCTGATTCAGAAATTCATAGGGTGGCACATTCACCTTTTCCAGGTTTACGCCGATTTCTTCCCAGGAATCATAAAAAACAAAACTGCCCAGTGCGATCTTATCTGTTTCCAGGTAACTTGGATTCCAGTTTACGGGGTCGGGCTCAGACGCTTCCAGGTAGGTGAGAAATAATACCACCAATAAAATGAGTCCAAGGGCAAATTTTCCTCCTCTATTCATTTCCCGCTGGCTTTAAATTCGTTTCTATACTGCGGAAGGATTCGCGCACTGTATTAAAATCTTCCCCGGTCACAGGAAAACTACCGTACCAGATAAAATTATAAAGCCGAATGATCCTTTTAACCGAATGTTGCAGGTCCTGCTCTTTGATTTCAGCAAGATACTCAGCGTTGGTTTTCTGGTATTCATATTTAATGATCCCCTGCTTGTCCAAATTCTTTAAAAGCCGAAGATAATAATATCTAATAGCCAGCCTGTAGTCCTTATTGGCAATAGCTTCTTCAATAAGTCCTGAAATATCTGCATTTTGAATTATCTCCTCTTCCTCATTAAAATAAACCTGCGGCTCCTGTGGATCTCCTAAAAGTGAGGCTCCGGGGTTAAGCCTTATAAATAACCAAACTATAAGCCCCAGGATCGCTGCCAGGATAAGGTAGGGAAGAATCATTAAGATAAATAAAAGAATAGAATTTGCGGTGTATTCTCCAAACAGCCATTCCATGAATTGATGATATTTCATGTCCAGCCATTTCTTGAATCTTGACCACCAGGAATCATTTTCAACTTCCTTTAAGTAATCAAAGTCCTTTTGCTGTTTATAACCCTCAAGCTTTTCAGAATTAAAAGATACCGGATTTAGATCCCTGCCGGTTTCATATTGTATAGAAGGGGAGGAGGCAATACTATCCTGGTAAGCAAAAAGGGAATAATTGCAGCAAATAAAGCTTAAAATAATCAGGAATAACTTCATTAATGGTTCCCCAGGTTGTCTATTGTTTCAAAGGTGCCTGTAAGGTTTTTATGTTCGTTGAGGTTAAAGTAAATAAATGCTACAGAAATTACAGTAATGGTAGAAAGGAGATACTGGATCAAGGAGGAAATCACATTCAGGACCAGGAAAGGCCAGTCTGTAAAAGCCTCCGGGGTGGCAGCAGAACCTTCCTGTACCATAGTGAATGCTTTTATGAACATGTAAATTAGTAATGGCATTTGGAAAACCAGGCCAATTATATAAACCAGCAACCATACCACCAGCAGGGTTACAAAAGTCATCCACCAGTGATCTTTTATAAGTTCAAAGCAATATCCCAGGGACTCTGTAACACTATATCTTTTAAAAACCAATACAGCAGATGCAAGACTAAGTGGGACAATCACATATATACCTGGGATTATAAGTAAGATTAATCCTGCAATAATGAGGATGGCAGAGATTATTGAAAGTAAAATAAGGTTGAAAAAATCTTCCCGGACTCCTTCTTTGATCTCATCTTCTTTTACCATCCCGTGATTAAAAGCATAGGATCTTATATAGTGAAGAATGGTCCCATAAAGTGCAGCATAGAAAAGTAACAATGCGGCTGCAAGAATAAGGAAGGAGATTAGAAAATTCCCAAATCCACTGCTTATTGCATCCAATGGACTTCCTGCTATGGAGTAGGTGTAATAGGATAAAGCAGCCAGTAAAATAAGGAAATACGGGCCTACAATACCAATTATTAACCTGAATAATGGCTTGTAATTTTCCCGTATAAATTTAAAGGTGACGGTGAGAATGTCGCCCAGCTCCCGCTGTTTTTTAAATTGTATGTAACTCTTTGTTTGCATTCGATTTTAAATAAATAGGATAATAAACATAATAGAAAAGTATGCTAAGCAGCGAAAGAAAAATGATGAGAATTGCCAGCCAGTCCGGCATCCCGGTTTGCCTGGTAACAAATCCTTCCAGGAATCCCGCAATAATAAAAAAAGGAATTGTGCTTAAAACTATTTTAAGTCCGTCCTTCACCCCTTTTATAAAAGAAGTAAGGCGGGTATATGTACCGGGAAACAAGATGCTTTTTCCCACTACCAGGCCGGCGCAACCGGCAATAATTATTACAGATATTTCAATAGTCCCATGGATCCAGATGGTCCTTGCAGATTCCCAAAGCATTCCCTGGTCGTGGAAAAAGTACTGAAAAGAACCCAGCATAATAGCATTTTGCATAAGTATATATACGGTTCCCAGGCCGGCAAGGATTCCAAAAGTGTAAGCCATAAGGGCCACTCGTATATTGTTAATGGTTATCCCAAGGAACATATCCATTTCACCCATTTGTTTATAAACGGCCATAGGATCCTCCTTTGATATATTTTCCAGGGTCATATTAACGTAAGCATCACCCATCACAGCCCGAACAAATGCCCCATCACTTGCTGCGGAAAAAACTCCCACCGCAATAAAAATACCGAAGATTAAAAAGCTTAATAACAGCTGGTTTTGATGTTTATAAAACATAAGTGGGAAATCCCTGGAAAAAAAATTCCAGAACACATTACCCGGTTCTTTCCTGTTGGTATAGATGTTTTGATGAGCTTTGGCTGCCAGTCCATTTAAGTAAGTTATAGTATTGCTCCCGGGATAGAAGGTTTTTGCGTAGCTAAGATCATCTGTAACCTCCAGGTAAAGACGCGATATAGCCTGAGGCTCAGGAGTTTTTTTATTGTGCAGCTCCTCTTCGAATTTCAGCCATTTATTCTTATTTTGCTTCACGAAAGCAGCCTCGCGCATGGGTAATGGTATTTGTCTCAAAGAAACGTATTAAATGGATAATTTTCAAATAGAAACAGCTCAAAATATAGGGATTCACCAAAATGTGGCGGGGATAGGAGAAAGGATTCTGTCTTTTTTAATAGACACCCTGATCCTTACGGCCTTCGCTATTTTGACATCTCTTGCTATGGCAGGGTTGGGACTGGGCGGGGGTGAGCTTTGGGTATATTATCTGGTGATTGGATTGCCGGTTTTTCTTTATTATCTTCTCTGGGAAACCTTCAATAATGGCCAGACCCCGGGGAAAGCGGCATTGGATCTAAGAGTAGTAAGACTGGACGGGGCCCGCCCCAGATTCAACCAGTACATTGTAAGATGGTTGTTAAGGATCATTGATATCTCCATAAGTAGTGGGGCAGTAGCTGTAGTAACTATTTTACTTAATGGAAAGGGACAAAGGTTAGGGGACCTGGCTGCAGGTACTACAGTAATTTCAGAAAGAAGACAAATGAACCTGTCTCAAACTATTTTGATGGATTTGCCGGAGAATTATAACCCCACCTATCCGCAGGTTACAATTTTAAAGGATCGTGACATTCAGGATATTAAAAGAATATATAACGATGCTCGCCAATACGGGAACCATAAAGTTATTTTATCCCTTTCCCAAAAGATCGCTGAAATTATTGAAGTAGAACCAAAAGAAAGACCGCTTGATTTTATAAAAATAATCCTGAAAGATTATAATTACTATACCCAGCGTTGATCAATCAAGGATCTCCACTTCGATATGGATGTTCACCATAGGCCATTCCCCCTCACTAACTTCCTGCTCTGCAATTTCATCAACCACATCCATCCCGCTGGTTACCCGTCCAAAAACGGTATGGTCATTATCCAGATGATGAGCACCACGGTGGCTTTGAACAATAAAGAATTCGTAGGGAGAGGAGGCCTTGCTCACGTTCTGCTGGCTGTATTTAGCTGCAGAAAATGCACCCCGGGTGTGCCGGTGCCCCGCCTCGAATTCACTTGGGATGAGAAAAGAACCTATATGATTTCTTTTTCGGCTCGTTTCCCGGTTATCTGAATTTCCTCCCTGGATAACAAAACCCTTTGCCACCCTGTGAAAGAATGTACCATCAAAATATCCCCGTTTTGCCAGGTAAATAAAGTTGGCCCTGTGGAGGGGAGTGTTGCGGTATAACTGAACATCTATATCTCCAAACCGCGTTTTTATTCGCACCCGGGTTTCGGGGTTCTCCTCTCCGTATTCTGTCATAAAGGGAATGAATTCTTCCTGGACAATTAAGGGACCAATTTTCTCATCCTCCTCCTGTTGAGTGGTTTCTGCTTCTTTTTTCCGGGTTTCTTCCTCTACTTCCTGGTTGGTTGAAACTTCAGTATTAGGAGGAGTTGTAGTGATATTTTTATTTGACTTTTCCTTATCTTCACAACTTGCAAAAGCGAGAAATAACGTACATAGAAGGATTGATAGGTATCGTATCATGGATTTTAAGGAATTTAAATATAAGATCTCAAATTTAACAAATTTAGAACTTCCCGGGGTGGAGGCACAGCATAAATTGGCTCCATTGATGCGAATTGAAGAATTGGAAAAATTATCGATCGAAGGAACCAGAGAATCTAACAAGGCGGGAGTGATGGCGGTTTTTTATCCAAATAAAGAAGATCTTACCCATCTTGTCCTTATACTTCGAAAGACCTATAAAGGCGTGCATTCCAACCAGGTAGGTTTTCCCGGTGGAAGGGTAGAAGTTTACGATAAAAATTTAGAACATACTGCTTTAAGAGAGACAGAGGAGGAAGTAGGTATTCCCAGGGAAAAGGTGATAGTAGTGAAGAAATTGACACGTTTATATATTCCTCCAAGTGATTTTTGGGTGCATCCTTATGTGGGGTTTACTGAAAAAACTCCCAGGCTCGTGCCCCAGGAAAGCGAGGTGGAGCAAATCCTGGAGGTAGATATAGATCATTTTCTTGATGACAACAATCTCATCAAGCAACGATTAAGTACTTCTTATGCAAATGACATTGAAGTTCCTGCATTCTCCCTAAACGGACATATTGTTTGGGGCGCCACCGCAATGATGTTAAGCGAAATGAAAGAATTACTGAAACAGGTGCTGTAAACTATGAATTATTATATTTGCCCGCTTTTAAATAGTAAATTAGTAATTAAGTGCTATTAATTAAAAATGGGAATTTTTAAAAGAAATCCGTTTGGACATATACTTTTTCTAAAAAAGTGGCTTATTCGCATTTTTGGAGTTCTTACCCACAGGAGGTACAGGGGGTTTAATGAGCTTAAAATAGAAGGATCTGAGATTATTAGAACTCTGCCCGAAACCAATGTTCTCTTTGTTTCCAATCATCAAACGTATTTTGCAGATGTTACAGCAATGTTCCACGTTTTTAACGCTAGTTTGAGTGGGAGGGAAGATTCTATTAAAAACCTTGGATATATATGGCAGCCCAAACTCAATATTTATTATGTAGCTGCAAAGGAAACTATGCAGGCAGGGCTTCTCACCCGGATTATGGCCTATGCCGGAGCAGTTTCAGTAGAGCGTACATGGCGGGCTAAAGGAACAGAAGTTCATAGGGATGTTAACCCCAGTGATACAGAAAATATAGGAGTGGCTCTAAAAGACGGCTGGGTGATCACCTTTCCGCAGGGAACCACAAAGCCTTTTAAACCTATTAGAAAAGGTACAGCGCATATTATCAAACAATATAAACCAATTGTTATTCCTATAGTTATTGATGGATTTCGCCGTGCGTATGACAAAAAAGGTATAAGAATTAAAAAAAGAGGTATTCTCCAAACCTTTCAAATAAAACCTCCGCTGGAATTTGATTATGAAAATGAGACTGTCGAGGAGATCGTTGAAAAACTGGAATATTCTATTGAACAGCATGCTTCGTTCTTAAAAGTGATCCCGCGGGAGGAGATCGAAGCTGTGGAAAAACTTAATGAGGAAAGAAAGTGGGAATATTAACTTGCAGTTTTTATTGCAGGTAAAATTAATTCCAGCCAAAAATTTTGAATTGATTAAATAGCCGGAGATCTTTAATTTTTTATGCTACTTCCGTCTCTATAACTTCCTTTCTATTGACAGGAGTACCCACCGGCTTTTGGTTTCTAACTTTTACCATCTCCATTTGCATTTCCTTTACGGTTTTAGTACTGCCATCATGACTCCAGCCGGGTGGTCCAAAAACATACATGTATTTATGTTTCCAGTTTTTTGACCTTTTTGTGTCTTCCCAAATGTTCTTGTATTCGTGAGAAAGGATCACCCACAAATTATAAGAATTGGGAGGGGTAGAGACACCATATTCTATATCGATATCTTCATCATACTCCTTCCAGGTGCCAAAAATACGGTCAAATATATTCAGGATACCCCCATGATTTTTATCCATATATTCAAGATTACGGGCATGGTGAACCTGGTGCATAGT
>DATHWA010000429.1:0-7515 GCA_035461025.1 Gillisia sp.
AGAACAATTTTTCCCGTGCCTGGTGGATTTTTGGCATATTGAGGGTCATGTTGTTAAAGCGTTTTGCCTCGTAATCGCTGTTTACTTCCTGTAAGGCAAGGTCAAGCTGGGTGCAGAAAAGTTCAAGATCTTTTGGAGGGGTTTTGAATTCAATGATCCATTCGTGGGCGCCTTTTTCTTTTCCTTCCATAAATACGGGAGCCACGGTATAATCAATGATCTCACAATTGGTGAGCAGGGAAGCTTTTTTAAGAGCTGTTTCTGCATTCTCAATGATCAATTCCTCTCCAAAGACATTGATATGATGTTTGGTGCGGCCGGAGACTTTGATACGGTACGGACTAGTTGAAGTGAATCGTACTGTATCGCCAATCTTGTAGCGCCACAGCCCGGCATTGGTAGTTATGATGACAGCATAATTCGCCCCTATCTTCACCTCGCTTAGCGGAATTACCTTTTGCTCCGGACTATTGTAAGTGTCCATTGGGATAAATTCATAGAATACTCCATAGTCCAGTAACAATAAGAGGTCTTTTGAATCATTCTGGTCCTGGCAGGCGAAAAATCCTTCAGAAGCATTATATATTTCATAGAATCTGAAATCCTCTTTTGGAAGGATCTTTTGATATTGAGGAGCGTAGGGATCAAAACTCACCCCGCCGTGAAAATATACTTCCAGGCTTGGCCATACCTCGAACAGGTTATGCTTTCCGGTTGTTTCCAATACGTTATTAAGAAGTACCAGCATCCAGGAGGGTACACCCGCAAGACTGGTAACTTTTTCCTTTATGGTTTCATCTACTATCGCCTGCATCTTGACCTCCCAGTCGTTCATTAGGGAAACCTCATTACTGGGGGTACTGCTGTATTCTGCCCAGAATGGCATATTATCAATAAGTATTGCTGAAAGATCTCCATAGGAGGTACCATTGTTCTTATAGATCTCCTTGCTGCCACCCAGTCTAAGGCTTTTTCCTGTGAATAACTGAGATTGCGGATTGTTGTTGAGATACATGCAAAGCATATCTTTTCCGGCAGCATAATGGCAGTCCTCCAAAGAATCTTCGCTAACGGGTATGAATTTGCTTTTGTCACTGGTGGTACCGCTGGATTTTGCAAACCATTTTATAGGAGTGGGCCAGAAGATGTTGTTTTCACCCCTGCGGCTGCGTTCTATATTATCCTTATAATCCTCGTAATCCTGGATAGGAAGTCTGCTTGCAAAAGTTTGATAATCCTTTATTCCGGCGAAGTCATACTTTTTGCCAATCTCTGTGTGCCTGGCTTTGATAATAAGGTTTTTAAGCAGTTCCTGCTGTACCTCATGCGGGTATTTTATGAACAACTCCATTTGGTGGATTCGCTTCTTAAGAAACCAGGAAGCGATAGAGTTTACTAATGGGATTGGCATTTTTTCTTTCTATATTTAGGCGCTGATTAAAACCTTCAGGGATATTAAAATCCGGTTAAATTTATAATTAATCCTGAAGCCGGCAAAAGATCGATCCCAATAAAAGTAAGTAAAAATATATGAGGTACGAAGGAGTGCTTACAAAAATGAGAACCGAACTTGCAGAAACTGTACAGTATTATCTCATTTTTGAATCAGATTTCATACACGTTAACCAGCTTCTGGACAGGAAAATAAGTATCAATTTCCTAAGATTTCAATGCCTGGGATGCAGACTTCAGAAAAAAGTATTTGCACAGGGATATTGCTATAACTGTTTCACCTCATTACCTCAGGCGGGAGAATGGATACGGAGTCCCGAACTTAGTAAAGCCCATCTTGACTTAGAAGACAGGGACCTGGAATTTGAAAAGGAAGCACAACTGCAACCTCACGTGGTCTACCTGGCAAATTCAAGTGATGTCAAAGTTGGCGTGACACGAAAAACCCAGATCCCCACCAGGTGGATAGATCAGGGAGCACACGAGGCGATAGAGATCGTGGAAGTCCCAAACCGTTATCTCGCCGGTATAACAGAGGTGGCGTTAAAAGGCCATGTTTCTGATAAAACCAATTGGAGGCGGATGCTTACCAATGATATAAAAGACCTGAACCTTGAGGAGGAACGCGGGAAGTTGAAGGAGTTCATTCCGGAAGAAGCTCGTGCCTATTATCTTGCCGGAAATAAGGAAACAGAAATTAAATTTCCCGTACTTCAATTTCCGAAGAAGATCAAAACCCTGAACCTTGCGAAAAACCCATATTATGAAGGGGTCCTTAAAGGAATAAAAGGCCAGTATCTTCTATTTGAAGACGGTACTGTCTTTAATGTGCGTAGTCACGAGGGGTATGTGGTGGAATTGCAGGTGAATTAGGAGGAAGAAATTCTAAATTCCAGAAATGAAATTCCAAAATCCAAGCACCAAATTCCAAAATCAAACGGAAAACGGTAAACAGAAAATACTAACGCCGAACACCAAACACCAGTACATTTGTTGGGAGGGAGCGGAATTGAAATTGGCCATTTTCTAGGACCCCTTGTGTCCCAGGGGGAGGATGCTTGGTCGCGCTTTTATTTTTTAGAGCCAAAAAAAAGTAGAAAGAAACTGATTTTAAATAGTACCTCGAGCGGCACCTTCCCCTGGTAAGGGAAGGTGGCACATCTTCGATATGACGGAAGGGTCCCGTGGGAGTTAGAATTATAAATTAACCACCAGAGTTAATGCGGTGGCCGTTTCATTCAGCTCCCTCGTCAGTATATATTCCAGAATGAAATAATTTTGTAGATATAAAAAACCTCACAAAATCCATAAGGATTTGTGAGGTTCACTTTTAAATAAAAAATGCTCTAATTATCATTCCTGGTGGTATCCTGAGCTTTTTTCTTTCCGCCCAGAAGTCCGCCTAAAATTGTCCTGGCCGCATCTTTTACCTGGGCCTCGTTGGTACGTGTTACTGGTGGGGTTTGTATGGTGTCCCTCGCAGTGGTATCTGCCGGAGTTCCCTGGGTAGGCCTCCTGCCTTCCAATACTCCTCTTATAGCATCCAGTCCTTTTTGTTCCAGATTATCCTTTTGTTTTGCCACGATCCTTTGGGTGAGGTTGCTCACTGCCTGCTCCATATTGATGTTTATTTGCGGATTTTGGAATTGACCTCTTAAACCTATAGGCAATTCCACATTCATATCCCGCAGGTCATCCCCGCTTAGACGCCCCAGAGCGCTTCCAATCTGGCTGCCAAGCAATCTTGCCGGCACGTCCAGGGTAAGGTTATAGTTCATATTCATATCAAAACCGTGACCTCCGGAAACATTTACCTTAATGCCCTTAATATCAAAATCAAAAGGTTGTACCTGTACCGCCCCATCATTAAAAGTCACCCTTCCTTTTAAATTGTCCAGGTTAATATCACGTAGGTTAACGAAACCAAGTTGCTCATCCAGCCTGGCAATTAAAGCCAGTCTTTCAGGATGAACTTCTGCCGTTAAGATCTCTGCCAGGGCATCTCCCGCAATAGTATTAAGCAGTGGGGTTAGGTTATTGTTCAAATTACCTTTAAGGTTAACCTGGGTTTGCAACCTACCGTCTAAAGCAGAAGCTATGGGCGCCAGGCCTTGAAGCAGGTCTAGTCCGTTGAAAGTTTGTGCGATATCCATGGACTTCAGGTCCAGGTTCATTTGGAAAGTAGGAACAGCACCTTTTGTAGAAACTACCCCGTTAAGACCAATTGTACCTCCAAAAATGTTTGCAGTAATGTTTTGCAGGGTAGCCGTCTCATCCTTTACCAGTAATGTTCCCTTTGCATTTTGAAGTACAAGATCGTCATATAAAACCCTATTTACCGTAAAATTTAGATCGGCATCAAGGAATGATGGAATTTTTACCGCTTCATTGCCCGTGGGGGTGCTGCCGGTTGTTCTTCCTGCCGGCGTTTCGCCCGCGGGTGTCTTTGCTTCAGTAGATGTATCGGCCACCATGAAATCGTTTACTGAAAAGGTGTTGGAATTAACCTGGAAAGAACCTTTAAGATTCTGGTCCTTGAACATGAATCCCATAAAGTTCTGGATATTTCCCGAAGCCTTTAGATCTGTCTGGCCTGTAGTAAGGTTTAATTCAGGCACCCGTACGTTCCCCTGATCAAATATAAGGTTGGCATTTGCCACCCGCAATTCATTGGGAATTTCCGGGGAGCTGTACCTAAAGTCGCGTATGTTGGCAGTACCGCTGCTGTTCACATTTTCATAACGCTCCTGTTCAATGGAGTTCATATCAAAATTAGTGGTAACATCTACAGTTAGTATCCCGTTGAGGTCCTGCTCCAGTTCCAGCGGGTAAGCCTGTTCCAGGTGCGCAAGGTTAATAGTGCCTTTTAAAGCCATATCCACCAGCATATTCCCTGTGAGGTTACGCACGCTTCCATTAGTCGCGAAAGTATCCCCGTCTATTGAAAAGGTGACATTGTCAAAGGTGAGATAAGTATCGTCTGCGAGGCCTGTGGCGTTAAGTATTCTCAAATCCAGATTGATGTCCTGGACGCTTTTTGGAAGCTCCGGATATTTAAAAGAAGCATTGCTGGAAGTTATCCTTATGTCCATTTGTGGTATATAGGTATCATCAATGAGACCGCGCATCATCCCGTTGACCACGAAATCTCCACTGGTATCCACGTTCTCTATATCCTTAGCATATTCTTCCGGGATCACCGCAAGGAAATTCTTAAAGCTGGAGGAAGGGGTCTTAAAAGTGATATCCACCTCATTATTATCTTCATTTACCTGCACCCACCCGTCAAATGTAAGCGGAAGCTGATTAATGGTAGCTTCGTTTTCCAGAAAGGTATAGCGCATTTTTTCCAGGTCCATATGCAGGACTGCATCCAGTGCCACGCGGTTTCTTCTTAGGTAGTTAGTGCCATCATAGTCCATGGTAACATAGGCGCTGGAGTGGGTATCCAATTCAGATTCAGCCATTGAAAAATCTCCTGTTCCCTCGTGGTTAAGGTCTTCCAGCAGAAGGGAAAGTTTTTGACCCTCGTCTATATAACGCAACCTGGAATTATTGATTTCATAGTGTTTAAGGTCCAGGCTAAATCCTAATGCCGTAGTGTCTGTAGCAGCAGAGGTGTCTTCTTTGGCAATATCGTAATTGGCATTCCCAAGAGAATCAACTTTAATGTTCACAAAAGCCTTATTCAGGATTAGCTGATCTACTCTTTTTGGCTTTTCGGCACTTTTAAAAAGTTCTTTGATACTCATTTCTAAAAGGATCTCCTCTCCTATTGCCAGTGTGTCTCCTTCAAAAGGTGCGTGGTTTATCACGCTCACGTCGCTCAACACCAGCGTAGCCTGTGGAAAACTGCGAAAAAGGGAAAGATCCAGATCGCTGAATTCTACCGTTGCATTCACGTTATCATTAATGGTTTTCTTAACCATATCCTTTAACTGTGATTCAAAGATAAATGGTGCGGCAATTAGCATTATAAGGAGCACCAATAGTACTATACCTGTTATTTTTAAAGCTTTTTTCATCGTAAATTTCTATTTAAACCGGAAACAATTGGTCATACAAATTACCCCTGAAGGTAATGATTTTCCAGATCAAGTTCCTCACCCTTTTTTAGATTAAACTTGCGTCGCAGCAGGTAAACACCGGCGTATAAAAACGGAGTATCGCAGGCTGCCACCAGAACTTTGAACAGGAAACCGCTTAGCAATAAAGGGCCAAAAAGATCCCATTCAATTTTATTGAAACTACAGAGCAAAAATAAGACCGAAAATGTATCAACAAACTGTGATAAAAAGGTAGAAAAGTTATTCCGAAGCCACAAATGCCGGCCACTGGTGAGCTTTTTCCAAAAGTGGAAGAGATATATGTCGATATACTGCGCAAGCAAATAGGCTGTCATAGAGGCAAAGACTGCAATTCCGGTAGCTCCGAAGACCCGCGTAAAAAGCGTATTATCTATAGGGGACCAGGAGGTAGCGGGAACAAAATCTGCACTATAGATAATAATCAAGGAAAAAAGGGAGGCAAAGATACCGGCAGTTACAACTTCATTGGCTTTCTTTCTGCCGTATACCTCACTTATAAGATCAGTTATAAGAAAGGTGACAGGGTAAGGCAGGATGCCCACAGAGATCTCAAAGGTGTAAATTCCGAAGAAATCCCAGTGAAAGAATTTCTGAAAGATTAGGTTGGAAACTACCAGGGAAGCAATAAACAATGCTGCGAGTATCAAATAAATTCGCTGGGCAAGGAAAAGTTGTGTGAGGGAGGCTGCCTTCAAATTATTTTTTTAAAACACTTACTATAAAAGTAAGTTTATGTTGGTTTCTTTTATTTAATTTGCCGTGAAATTAAGGAATCTCTCCTGAAACAATTCTTAAAGTACGCCTTGAATCCTCCAAAAACATTCTATATAGCCCTTGGCAGCAATAAAGGGAACCGCCTGGAATTAATGCAAATGGCCCTGGATAATATTTACAGGAAAATTGGTGAGATTGGAATGATCTCCCACGTTTACGAAACACCCGCATGGGGCTTTGAAGGGGATGCTTTTCTTAACGCCTGCGTGGAAGTAAAAAGCAGGTTTCCTGCTGAAGTGGTTTTGCAGGAACTTCTTCTTATAGAGAATCTACTGGGGCGGGTACGAGCCACTACCGGCAGCTATGAAAACCGAAGTATTGACCTGGATATCATCCTTGCTGAAGGCGATGTGATTTCCAGCACCTCACTAAGGATCCCGCACCCCGAAATGCAGAAACGCAAATTCGTACTCCTCCCCCTGGCCGATATTGCCGGCAGGGAAATCCATCCGGTTTTAAAAATTAGTATAGCCCAATTGCTGGCCAATACTACAGATGATTCCCCTATTGAAAAGATAGCAGATGGGCTTAAGAATCCGGGAATTAAGTATGGTTTTCAGCAACGAAATTATATAGCGATAGAAGGGAATATAGGAGCAGGAAAAACCAGTTTGTCAACTATGATCTCGCAGGATTTCAATGCAAAGCTCATCCTGGAAAGGTTTAAGGACAATCCTTTTCTGCCAAAGTTCTACGAGGATCAGAATCGCTATGCTTTCCCGCTGGAGATGTCTTTTCTGGCAGACAGGTATCAGCAACTTTCAGATGACCTTGCACAGTATGATCTTTTTGCCGATTTTGTGGTATCAGATTATGATGTTTTCAAATCCCTCATCTTTGCAAAAATCACCCTCCACGAAGATGAATATGCCCTGTACGATAAACTCTTCCGCATAATGTATAAGGAACTGGTAAAGCCGGACCTGTATATCTATTTATATCAAAATACTGAACGTCTTCTGGAAAACATCAAGACCCGTGGCAGGGATTACGAACAGAACATCCAACCGGAATACCTTGTGGAGATCAATAAAAGCTATTTGGCCTTTATCAAATCTCAAAAGAATGTAAACATCATTGATATCTCAGGAAAAGATTTCGTCAATAACCGCGAAGATTACTTGGATATCCTGGAAGAGATGGAAATGCCGGGAGGGTTTTGATAAAATTCCAATTTCCAATTTCCAAACACCAAATCCCA
>DATHWA010000430.1:0-6529 GCA_035461025.1 Gillisia sp.
GAGTGGGATCGTAATTCATATCTACTCCATGGATTTCCTTTGTCACTGGAGACCAGTACATTGTATCCTTTTCACAATCTATCTCAAAACTTCCTATGCGTGCAAATCTGGAGGCCTCATCCAGGAGCTCTTCCAGTTTCCTTTTCTCTGTCACATCCTGTATGGAACCTACCATACGGAAGGCATTTCCACCTTCGTCTCTAAGAATAAAGCCTTTCCCCATCACCGTCGCAAACTTCCCGTCACCTTTTTGAATCCTGTATTCCGCTTTCCAATGGTTATCACTTCCCTCAAAACTATGGTCAAGGCTTTCAATCATATGAGCCTTATCTTCAGGATGAATTTTTTCCAAATACATCTTTATAGTTGGAGAAAAATTTTCAAGGGTATATTCCAACATTTCATAAAATGCATCCCCCAGGATTAAACCTCCAGATTGGAGATCCCAATCTATTATAGCATCTGAGGTAGCTTTTAATACTAATTCGTTTCGAACTATACTCTCCTCAAGGGATTTTTCTGTTTTTACCCTGTCTGTAATATCAATTCCCACACATTGTAACTCAACAGGTTTACCGGAAGGATCTGTCAAACAAATAAAATCCCATAAGGTGATTTTCGCCCCACCATCTTCCTTTATTTTATCAATTTCAATTTGGTAAACAGCATTAGGATTCTCCTTACTTTTTTCGAAGATCTCAAGAACACGACTGTGATGATATTCAAGTATTGTTAATTTCGCATTTTTACCAATAATCTTATTATCTGGAAAGATCCAGCTAAAATCTTTTATAAATTTTTCATTGCAATAGGAATAATTTCCATCGAGGTCTGTACGAATGAGATAGTTCGTTTGTGACTTGAGGATCCCCCGCTGCCGCGCTTCACTTTGCATAAGTTTTTCAAGACTTATCTTACGTTCGGTAATATCCTGCACCGTACCTTCAAACAATGATTTCTGGTTCCTTATTTTATTTAACTTTCCTTTTTCATGTACCCATTTGATCTTGCCATTGGGCAGGATAATGCGGTGCTCAAAATCCAGTTCCTTTTCACCTTTTATGGCCAAAGCGTTTGCTTCCCTAAATGCCAGAATATCTTCCGGATGAATAGTTTCTTCAAAGCTTATTGAATTGGGCTGAAAAGCACCATTGTCTCTCTCCCATATTTTAAATACCTGGTCTGACCAAAAGATGTTATCATTTTCCAGATTATGCGTCCAGTAGCCCAATTTTGCAATCCTTTGGGCCGTTAGAAGTTTATCGGTTTCTTCTTTTAATTTTTGGAGTGCTGCTTCTTTTTCTGTAATATCAAGACAAATTATCAGGCGGCACTTTTTTTCTTTGTATTGCAAGCTATAACCAAAAGTTTCTACCTGTATACTCTCCCCATTCTTTTTGAGATTAATACTGCCGTTGTGGCTTACCTCTCCACCATTCACCGGCAGGTTAGAAATGGTCTTTTTGAAGTTAAGGATTTCTTCCTCGGGCAGGAAATCAAGTATTGTCATTTGCAAAAACTCAGTCCTGGTGTAACCGTAATGATTTATAGCAGCCTTGTTCAGGTCAAGAATTTCAAAAGTGACTTTATCATAAATGATATTTGGAAGCGGACTGTTCTGAAATAATTTTCGGTATTCATTCTCAGATTTTTTTAGGTCCTCCTCAGCGCGTTTAGCTTCAGAGATGTCTCTAATAATCATGGAAGTCAACTTATCACCGTTGGCATCTTCAAAAATTGCCGAAGAAAGTGAAGCCGGGAAAATGCTTCCATCCTTTCGCACCATGTTAACCTCAGCCATTACTTTCCCTGTTTCACTTCTTTCCTTAACTGCACGGGCTACACGGGGATCACTTATATCAACAACCCCGGCCCGTCCCACCTCACAAACTTCCTCTTCTGTTCTTTGGAACATTTCGCACGCTGCAGTATTGGCAGCGAAGATCTTTCCATCGGGGGTTGTCAATAGTATTCCGTCAAGGCTGTTTTCAAAAAAGGATCTATATTTTTCTTCGCTTTCTTTAATAGCCTTTTCTGCAAGCCTTCTTTCAGTTATATCCCTAAAGTCCACGACAATTCCTTCAATAGCAGAGTCTTCCAGGAAACTTGTTATGGTAATTTCCAGCCAGCGCCAGCTACCATCCTTGTGCCTTGCCCTCACGGAATATTCATCAAAAGGTTGTTCGGGATTTGCCAGACAATCTTTCAATTTTTCCAGAACACACTCCCGGTGATCCTCGTGGATAATTTCATAAATATTTAATTCCAGGGCCTCCTTTTCAGAATATCCCAAAACTCTTTTAACAGAAGGGGTAACATAACTGGGAGTTCCATCTGGTGCCATAACAACAACTGCATCCGTACCGTTTTCAATTAACCTTCTAAATTTGCGCTCATTTTGCTGAAGTTGAACCAGGAAACCTTCCCGTTCCTTTTCCAGGCGTTGAGTTATAAGCACATTCTTAATGGCAGAAGGTAACCTCCCAAGCCTATCTTTCAATACATAATCCTTTGCCCCTCTCTTAATTGCATTCACCGCAAATTCATCTGACATTGCCGCCGTAACGAGGATCACAGGAATCTTGTTTTCCATGTTCCCCAACAGCTCCAATGCCTCAAACGAATTAAATGATGGTAGAGAATGATCGGCAAGGATTAATTCCGGGTTAAAATTATTTAAGGCTGTAAGAAAATCTTCTTCTGTATCCACAACCTTGCAATCGAACTTAATTCCCGCTTGCTTTAACGCATGGGAGACCAAAAGCGCATCGCTTGGCTCATCTTCCAGATGAAGTATTCTTAAACTATTATGCATAGAATTGTTTTTGTAAGGATGAAAAACTGAAAAGTGTTATTTAATTCCGGACCTGAATTTTTTATTCCCGGGGTGTCTGATTGACCAATAACCAGTACATCCCTAAATCGGCTACTGTTTTAGAAAAATTATCAAATCCCACCGGTTTCACGATATAACTGTTAACTCCAAGTCGATGACTCTCAACAATATCTTTTTCTTCTTTGGAAGAGGTCATCATTACCACAGGAATAAGTTTTGTGCGATCATCGGCTTTGAGATGGCGAAGTACTTCAAGGCCGTCAACCTTCGGCATTTTAAGGTCCAAAAAAATGACCTTGGGCTTTTCGGCTAAATTTCGCCCCTCATATTCCCCTTTTCCGAAGAGAAAATCCAACGCCTGGGCGCCATCGTATAAATGCACCAGGTTATTTGCAAGGTTGTGCTTTTTCAGGGCCCGGATTGTAAGCATAGCATCAGACATATTATCTTCTACCAACAAAATTTGTAATTCATTATATGTCATAATTTGCTTTTTTAATTTTTAAAGGCAGGGAAAAATAAAAGCACGCACCTTCACCAACTTTTCCTTCTGCCCAAACTTCTCCTCCATGTTTAGTGGCTATTTTTTGCACAATGGCCAGTCCAACCCCAGTGCCCTCAAATTCCATACTGCTATGCAGGCGCTGGAACACGCCAAATAATTTGTCATAGTATCGGGGATCAAAACCGGCGCCGTTATCTTTAACATAAAATACCTGCTCCGCATTTAGGGAGTAACTACCTATTTCTATATTCACGTTTTCTTTCTTGCCGGTATATTTGAAAGCATTGGATACAAGGTTAAAAATCAATTGCTTCAACATATTTTTATCCCCTTCTACTTTGGGTAACTCCTGAATGCTAATATCAATTTTCCTTTTGGGTTCAAGTTTTACCTGGTCTGCCACTATGTTCTCTACTATTTCCTTCATATCTATAGTACCCCGAAAGATATCCTGCTTAGAAAGCCGTGAAAACTCCAACAGATTATCAATAAGCTCCCCCATTTTCCTTGCGTTACGAATAATTTCTGAAAAGAGGATCTTCGCCTCACCGTCCATTTGTTCTATATAATCTCCCGCCAAAACTTCCGAAAATCCGGAAATTGCCCTTAGTGGTGCTCTTAAATCATGTGAAACAGAATATGAAAAAGCCTCCAGTTCATTATTCACCTCTTCCAATTCCAGAGTCCTTTTTTCCTTCTCTCTTATTTGATAGGCGAGTTCTTCATTGATCTTTAAAAGTTCATCTGCCCTTTTTTCTTTCTCTGTAATTTGAAACGAAAGTTCCTTAACAGCGGTTGCAAGCTTAACAGCGATTTCATTTTTCTCTTCGTCCTTTGCCTCTAATGCTTCTTCTGAAAGTTCCAGGGCAGTCATTATACTTTCCCCATTTTTGGAAATAGGATGTCCATCATTATTTTTTTTCATTCTATTTCTTTTTTAAATCACTTTTCCAGTGGTGTAAAAGGGAAAAGTCTTAAGCAGAACTGCTGTTAGTCAGGAAATATTTAAACATCATTTGACCTTTTTACAAAACACAACATTTGCAAGGCCTCATTTTAGTTTTATCGATAAAATATTATGTATTATCGATTATAAGCACATCAAAGGTAGTCCTTTTAACGATAGTTTAACGAATGTTGTAGGAAAATATTAATATAAATCAATAATAATCAGGCAGATATAACTATTAATCGTAAAATTTAAATCCTATCCTAATTTCCAGATAATAAATTAGCGAAGATTATAATTTTTGTCCTAATTTTCTTACTTTTAATATGAGGCGGAAATAATGAGAAGCCGGATATAACAACCAAAAACCTTAATACTATTTTTAGAGCATTGTCAACGCCATTGAAATATATGTATGAATCCCCTTTGAATGTCCTTTGATTAAAATCAAACAATCTTTTCTAAATATTTGATCTTTTTTACAAATAGACGTGCCTCACTGCTTGTCCTGATTCTGTCATCATAACCACCGGTAATGAGGACCTCTCCATTGTCTAAAAGTGTCGCACGGGAGAACCATCGGGTTGCACCCATATCGTCTTGAAGCGGAGTAAATTTGCCTGTCCTGAAATTGTAAATCTCTGCCTTGTGAGATCCACCCCCCAGTAATATATTATTATCCGGCAATAAGATACTCGTCTCTTTATGTTTAAAACGGGGATAATTCATGTTAGCTATTGAAGTGAATTGAGAAGTATTGGGATCGTAAATTTCAGCCGAAGTAAAAAGGATATCATGTTTATCTGAACCCCCATTGATCAATACTTTTCCATCCGGAAGCATTACGGCATCGTGTTTATGCCTGGGGATATTCATATCCCCGGTTGCAGAGATTGATTTGCAATACTGAAAAAAATTAAAGTTTTCGTATATCTAAGTAATATTATTATTACCGGACCTGAGAATTCACAAGATGCTAACCCTCTATCAGGTTCTTCTGCATTTTAATGCTTTGACGTATATATTTTCCTGGCTCATCATTTTCTATCTGGGTAAAGCCTTTTAGGTGATATAGATTATTTGCAGCTACTAATAACGGGCTCGTATAAAGTACCAGTTT
The DNA here is from genome assembly GCA_035461025.1 of Gillisia sp. Lineage (GTDB taxonomy): Bacteria > Bacteroidota > Bacteroidia > Flavobacteriales > Flavobacteriaceae > Gillisia. Next base: position 5,411 of record DATHWA010000430.1, read on the forward strand.
TTTTGCCTTTAATGCTCTCGCCCTGCTAATCGCTTTTTCTACCAGGGCGCCGCCAATACCCTTGTGACGATAGCCTTCGTGAACGGCCAGTTTCGCCAGTTCCATTGAATCCCTGTTGTATTTAATGAGACAAAATGTACCTGTGATGGTTTCCCTGTTGCGGGCAAAAAAGATTTCACCGCCCTGATCCAATATTTTCTGCGGATTGGTAAGCAAGTCTATATCACTCTGCTCTATTTTCCCGAAATACTTTTCAAGCCATTGTTCGTTAAGCCTTTGAAAATCGCCACGGTATTTATCTTCATATCCTATTATGGAAAATATGTTTTTATGAGCAGATTTATTAATACGATCAAGAAGGCTCTCCGCGATCAAAGCTTCCTCCAATTTTGAGAGCTGATTAAGAAAATCGGGGGCATTTTCATCCAGGAGCGATCGGGTAGCATCCAGAATATGATCCCATACCGGGGTAAGTCTTTCTACAGTTTCCTTTCCCTTAGGAGAAAGATAAAGCAGTCGACGGCGATTGTCTTTATGATCCTTTTTTGTAGAGATCAAACCTTTTTTTTCTAAAATAGCAGCCAATTGCACAATAGCGACATGAGACTGTCCTATTTCCCGTGCGATCTCTGTTACAGATAGTACGGACCCGTCCCGCAGAAGAAAGATCAATGGAAACCAACGCGGTTCAAATTTGATCTCCTGTAAATTATAATATTGCTTCACATCTGTGATGATCAAATCATAAATGTTTCTTAGCCTCAAGCCTAAAAAGTATGCTCTTTCCATTTTTAATAATATATAAGTTCTCCTATCAGAAAAAGGACCTAAACCACTAATTGGGTTGGTTAATATAATAAATATATTTTATTTATGTAAAACCTTACATAAATAAAATATATGTTGCCTGGATAAAATTACCCTTAGAAATATCAACCTGAGACTGAATTCACTCCTCTCTGGTATAGTATATTTTCGGATAAAGATAAATTTGTTTCCAGGCTTATTTAGAAGCTATATAGTTGGAATTTTTGTTATTTCACATACGATACTCATCTACCCTTTTCAAAAAATATCAAAAAGTAAATGCATTCAGTTCGTTTTATATGTTCAATTTTA
>DATHWA010000431.1:0-5014 GCA_035461025.1 Gillisia sp.
TCACCGGAAGTAGGATAATTAACATTCGAATTAATTCGGTAGGTATCCCCCGATGATTTTTGATTAAACCTAAAGAAAAATTTACCTAAACCGGAAAGTGCTAATTCATATCCGTCAACTGAGTTTTGAGCTGCTTTTTTAATAAGGTATTGTGTGGCAAGTTTTTCCGGCTTTACCCACATTGCAATAGTAACCGCCCCGTCCATGTCAATGGTATTATTATCCTCTACTGTAGCATATTGGTTTGATCCATTAAATCTAATTGCCTGTCTATGTTTTCCTGTTATCCAAGTTGGATTACCTGAAATCGCTCCATGATTTCCATAATCTGAACCATCAATTAATGTAGTGCCGCTTCCTTCATCCATTTTCCAATGCGCAATTAAATTGGACCCGGAGTTTGCCGGGGTAGTGCTGAATCTCCAAACCGTAGACCATTCACTTTGGATTTCACTGTTCATAGCACGAACCCGCCAGTAATAGGTAATGTTATTTGCTAATTCTGAAACTGCAACTGAAGTTTCTTCTACCTTATTTTGATGAAATGCCAATGTGGTAAAATTATCTTCCAAAGAAACCTGAATTTCATAGTTTTCAGCCCCGGGAGATGCATTCCAGCTTAGGGTTGGCGCTATTGAAACATTATTACTGAAATTGGTTGGGGAGCTTAAGAGTGGAGGATGCAGTTCCGGGGAAAGGGTGCCTTCCGAGGCAAGCACACCTACAGCATGAGTATTGTTAGAAGCTAAAACTACCACTTCAGAAGTGAAATTGTCCTTAGAACTGGTAGGATTATTACTTGATCCATCCATCAATTTAAACTCCGGTCCAAATGAGATATTTATTGTGGAGGATTCACGGTAATACATAACCCCTCCACCATTTTTTTCAGGGAAAATTACCCTAACTTTATTGAGTTCTTCATTAAGTATAACAATAGGCCGGGTCCCGCGACCTGAAACTTCATAAAGATCGTCCCAGACTCCTGAAGGTCGGCGAATAAGAAGTGCTATGGTGGGTAATCCTCCACCATCATAACCCGTTTTAACAGCGCTATAAAGCGTGCCATCGCTTGCTACTGCAAGGTTCATGTGGTCATCGGCCATACCAGCACCATAATTTTGTGCTGACTGTGATGCCGGGACCTCATTGGCACTCCAAATTGTAGGATTTGCTCCATCTATATGCGTTCTAAATCCAAATCTTTTGGCATTTTGATCAGACCAGAACACCCCCACTTTTCCCGGGAGGGCAATTACCGCGCAGATATCATCTGTATTTACCGTAGTGGCTAATGTAACTGGTGTACTCCAGTTGTGGTATGGAGAGTCACTCCAAATCACGTTAATATCGCTGGTACCATCATAGGCAAGCCACATCCTGCCATTTCCATCTATATCTATGGTTGCTGTCTCAGTGGAGGTTTTCAGGTTTAAGCCAACCGTTGAAGTTCTCTTGGACCATAATTGGTATGTACCCAATGCTTCTGAATATTCCACAGAAACCAATTGAGAAGATGCTCCCTGAAAAAGAAGGATATGCGCCGCATTTCCTACCATTTTTGTATCTGCCTTGGAAGATGTCCTGGTAGAGAGTCTCAATACATTGGTCCAGGTTATTCCATCCAATCTCCAAAGATGGGTTCCTGAAGAATTTGGGAGGACAGCCCAATGTTTCCCGGCATAGGACCAGACCTTTGCCTGCGGTTTCTCTCCCGTATCTGTTGAAACCGGGACCGGATCAAGGTTAGTTATAGAATTAAATCCTGGTTGAGCTGCCAGGAAGAATGGAACAAGGATAACAATAATAAGTACAATGAGAGTTTTCATTTTTTTATAATTAAAAAACTAAAGATCCAAACATAAAATAGGGAGGAGTTACTGAGACTAACGCTCATAGTCGTATGACAAATTGTAAAAATTAAAGATTTTAAAAATAATGTATAGCAAATATGGGGCGAAGGCTATTGAAACTTAAAAAATCCCTTAAAACCTGGTATGTAAGTTATTATCGATTTCAGAACTGTTACACCACCTGTAATTCAACCATCTTTTGAAATTGGGATGAATTTCCCAGGAGTTCTCCAAAACTTCCTTGAGCAACTATTTCCCCCTTTTTTAATAAAAGGATCCTATCGGCATTTTTTATAGTAGATAACCTATGGGCTACAATTAAAATGGTAAATTTTCCCTGAAGTTCCTCCAGTCCTTTTTGAATTTGTTCCTCAGTTTTTGAATCCAGAGCAGATGTGGCTTCGTCCAGTACTAGGATATCTACGTTCTTATATAATTCTCTTGCAATAGCAATACGCTGTTTTTGGCCCCCGCTTAGATTTACACCGTTACTACCCAAAATGGTAGCTTCTTTTTGCGGTAATTCTTCTATGAAATCCTCAATCAAAGCCTGGCGTATGGCAATTTTAAATCGCTCAGAAGTCTCGGGTGTTGCTTCCGCCCAAAAGCTAATATTATTAAAGATCGAATCATTAAATATTACCGGTTCCTGAGTTATATATCCAATTCTTCTACCAAGGCTTTCCACGTTTAATTCTTTCGAATTTATTCCATCAATAAATAAATTCCCACTACTTAAAGGCATTAACCCCGACAGAACGTTAATAAGAGTAGTTTTTCCACTGCCACTTTCCCCTACAAAGGCCACCGTCTGGTTTTTGAGAATGAGAAGATTGATATTTTTTAAAATAGTTTGGCCAGAATAGGAGAAACCTGCGTCCTTTAATTCGACGGACTTGGAGAAATTATTAATTTCCCTTTTTCCAAGCTTTTCCCTTGCCCTTAGTAGTTCCTCTTCGAAATTGGTCATATTATTTAAAGATCCTGAAACAGCGAGAAAATCATTATAATATGTTTGCAACAGAATTAAAGATGCCAGGGCACGGTAGAAAAACAATAAACTTATGAGAATAGTGGCAAGGCTACCGGCAAAGAGCCAGACCTGAACCAGGATCACGGTACTCACAACAAGTATAAGTATAGGTTCCCGAAGGGCATTCACAATTGTAGAGAGCTTACCTATCTTCCTATTATTTTCTTCAATATCCAGGATGTTTTTTTTAATCTTCTCATTATATTCCTTTAAATACCTGGTAGCTTTAAGATATTTAAAATACGCTACGAACTGGAGGATAAGACCCTGAAAAATGTGAGTATTTCGGGTTAATCTTACAGAAGACACCTTTGTTGCTTTATACAGACTTTTATAAATAAAATTTGTCAAAATACCCCCTATAAATATTAATAAAGCAAAACGGGCATCCAGAAGGAGAGCAAACCCCATATATACTGCGACCATCACAGCTTGTTGGAAAGATCCAAAATAACTCTCATAAGCTTTTGAAACCCTGGCCACTTCTCCCGACATTGTATTTTGTATCCTTCCAGCATCTGCCATTATAAATGCCTTATAGGACATCCTACTTAAAGCTTCAGAGAGATTTATGCGGAGCTTTCTTATAAAGTACTGCCGTAGATTTATGTTATAAATCCCATTAATATAATATGCGACCCCTTTTAAAATAAAGAACAAAGACATCACTGATAAAATACTCAATAATGTAAATTTTAATCCTAATGCGCCCATGCCTTCCAAAAGAAATCCCATTTTACCTAGACCTTCAGGATTCACTGCGTTAGGACCATCTGTCATTTGTAAAAGGGGTAAAAACATTGCCAGGCCAAACCCATCCAATACTCCTACACTAATGCTCAGGCCCATTCTAACAAAGATCCTGTACCTTAATCTTTTGTAGAAATAGATAAAGCTGGAGAAATATTTATTCAGGAGATTTTTTAAATAGTTCTTCATTATTATTTAGAGAAGCTCATAATTATCTAAGATTTAAGGAAATTTTTTATCATACCTTCAAAGCAAAGGCACTTAAAAAGGTAGAAGCCAGGGTTAATTCCATTTCCCCCACCTAATTAATTTCCAGAGATCATGATACCTTTCAAATGGGGATAGAGCTGCTCAAAAAGGAATTGCTGGCCCGTTTCATTAAGGTGAATATTATCGAGATAATATTCCGCCCGGGAAACAGCCAAACCGTTGATTACTCTAATATTATTTTCCTGTGCAAACTCCAGGATTAACTGCCCTTTTTTATTATATCTGCCTTTCTTAACTTCAGATAGTTCCGGATGCAGGTAAAGAAAAAAAGGTATTTCGTGGTTTTGGGTATAGGAGAAAATATCCTGAAATCCGGAATTGAAAATTTTGTCCGGTTTGGAACTATCAAAACTTCCTGTAACCCTCTTTTTACCTTTCAGATTTCTTCCCAACCATGGAAGAAAGTATCTATCCAACCCCTCCGCATAAGCGAGTGAATATTGCTTATCCGGATAATTTTTACTGGTCCCAACTACTGGGGTAAAATTCATATTATCATAGGCATCATGACTACTGGTAACCAGAAATATAATCTCAGCATTAAAATCACCAAATTTCTCAAGATAGGCCATTGCATTGTCGGGCCCCCAGCTTGGGGCAGAGATGCTAAGAACCTGAATATTTTGGCCGGATTCTATTAAAAATTCCCGCTCTAAAAGGTAAGTTGCTAACGCCTCCTGATCGCACAATGCTCCTCCGTTAAGAATGGAATCTCCCATTCCCAATATTCTCCTGGAATCCCCTTTCAGAGGCTCTGAACGCATAGAAAATTCGTTATATCTGATTCTATTCCCAAACCTATAACGATCCTGGTTGGGTACAGCCAAATATTCAATTTGTGCATCTTCCTGAAACAGCACCGCATCTGTAAATCCAAAAACCATACGAAGAAAAATTTCTCCTATTACCAGTAAAACCAGTACCCCTAATAAAATAACAGCTCTTCTTTTGAAATAATCTACCATGGGGGCTCTTTCCAATTTTATGGCAGTAAATACAATAATTATTATTAATACACAGTTCGCCCGCTCACAGGATGATAAATACTTGATTTATACCACTGGTATAACCTATATATCCCTTCCTCCAACTCAACTGAATAATGCCA